>DATJDY010000259.1:0-2925 GCA_035497155.1 Luteimonas sp. | reverse complement strand
TGCTTCGCGAGGAAGGCCTGGCCTTCGGCAATCGGCAACGTGTCGGCGTCGCGGCGCAGCGCCGCGTATTCGATCCAGGGGTACAGCGGGTCGCCGGCGAGCGATGCGTAGCGCGCGGCGGTGAAGTCGCCGCGCTCGGCGCGTGCGATGGCGGCCTCACCACGGCGCTGCGCTGGGAGCGCTTCGACAAGGCCGTCGCCGCGGGCAACGCGACGGCGATGCGCGACGCGGCCTCCGGCCTGCCTGATGCGGACCGCGCGATTGCGCTGCGCTACGCGGCCTTCCTCGACAAACCCGCTTCCGACAAGTTGCGCGACGACGCCTTGTCGTGGCCGGCGGACGAACGCAGCCGCGCGGTCGCGGTGCAGGCCCTGGCCACCCTCGCGAAGGACGATCCCGACGACGCCGAAGCGAAGCTGCCGGCGCTCGCGAAGGCGCTCGCGTTCACCGCCGACGACAACGGCCGCGTGCGGTACCAGATCGCGCTGTGGACGGTGGCCTCGTACCTGCCGAAGTCCGCGCAGCGGCTTGCGGCAGTGCCTGCGTCGGCCTACGACGAGCGCCTGCACGAATGGCAGGCGCGCGAGGCGATGTCGCGTTCCGACTGGCCCGCCGCGCTCGCCGCGATCCGCGCGATGCCCGCGAAGCAGCGCGCCGACGCGCGCTGGACGTATTTCGAAGGCCGCCTCCTCGCGCTCACCGGCGACGCCGCCGGCGCGCGCGCCGCGTGGCAACGCGCCGCGCGCGAACCCGAATTCCACGGCTTCCTCGCCGCGGACCGCATCGACGCGCCATACGCGCTGTGCCCGTGGCTGCCGCCCGACGACGCGAAGGCGAAGGCTGCCGTCGCAGCGGATCCCGCGCTGTCGCGCGCGGTGCGCCTGTACCGCATCGAGCGCAAGGACTGGGCCGAGCGCGAGTGGAAGGATGCGCTGTCGCGCTTCGACGACACCCAGCGGCGATTCGCGGTCGAAGTCGCGCAGGACAATGGCTGGTTCGACCGTGGGCTGTTCGGCCTCGGGCGCACGCCGGACGAGCGTCGGCTGTACGCGCTGCGCTTCCCGCTGCACCACGACGCGACGATCCGCCGCGAGGCCGCGCGCAACGACCTCGACCCGTCGTGGGTCGCCGCCGAGATCCGCGCCGAAAGCGTGTTCGACATCCGCGCGCGGTCCAGCGCGAACGCGCGTGGCCTGATGCAGGTCGTGCCGGCGACGGGCGCGGCCGAAGCCAAGCGCCTCGGCCTGCGCTGGCACGGCGCCGACACGCTCTACGACCCCGACACCAATATCGCGATCGGTACCGCTTATTTGCGCAAGGTGCTGGATCGCTACGGCGGCAAGCCCTACTTCGCGATCGCCGGCTACAACGCCGGCCCCACGCCGCTGCAGCGCTGGCAGGCGCAGCGCCCGGGCATGGACCCGGATTTCTGGATCGAGACGATCAGCTACAAGGAAACGCGCGATTACGTCGCGCGCGTGCTCGCCTTCAGCACCGTCTACGACTGGCGCCTGGACGGCAAGGCGCTGCCGCTGGATGCGCGCATGGCCGGCGTCCTCGACGCGCCGCGCAAATCCTTCGCCTGCCCGCTCGCGACGCCGCAAAAAGGGGACGGAGGGAATTAATTCAGGGACAGGGCGCTGCCCTGTCCCTGAATTAATTCCCTCCGTCCCCTTATCATTCCGGCATGGACGGGTTCGAGGTCTACCTGGTCGGCGGCGCGGTCCGCGACGCCCTGCTCGGCGTCGCCGGCGGCGATCGCGACTTCGTGGTCGTCGGGCAGACGCAGGACGCGATGCTGGCGCGCGGCTTCCGCGCCGTGGGCCGCGACTTCCCGGTATTCCTGCATCCGGAGACGAACGAGGAATACGCGCTCGCCCGCACCGAGCGGAAGTCCGGTCGCGGCTATCGCGGCTTCGTGGTCGACGCCGATCCGTCGGTGACGCTCGAGCAGGACCTCGCCCGCCGCGACTTCACCATCAACGCAATCGCGCAGCGCGCCGATGGCTCGCTCGTCGATCCGTACGGCGGCGCGCGCGACCTCGAGGCGCGCGTGCTGCGCCACGTCGGCCCCGCCTTCGCCGAGGACCCGCTGCGCGTGCTGCGCGCCGCGCGCTTCATGGCGCGATTCGCGCCGCTCGGCTTCCACGTCGCCGCCGAGACCCTGGACCTGATGCGCGGCATGGTCGATTCCGGCGAACTGTCCGAGCTCGTGCCCGAGCGCGTGTGGCAGGAATTGTCGCGCGCACTCGCCTACGCTTCGCCATCGGCATTCCTGCGCACCTTGCGTGACTGCGGCGCGCTCGCCGTGGTACTGCCGGAAGTCGATGCGCTCTACGGCGTGCCGCAACGCGCCGAGTTCCATCCCGAAGTCGATACCGGCGTGCACGTCGAGCTCGTGTGCGACATGGCGGCCGCGCTGGCGCCCGGCGACGCGGTCGTCGGCTTCGCCGCGCTCACCCACGACCTCGGCAAGGCCCGCACGCCGGCCGACGTGCTGCCGAAGCACATCGGCCATGAACACGCCGGCCTGAAGCCGCTGGCCGCGCTCTGCGAGCGCCTGCGCGTGCCCGTTGCGCACCGGCGCCTGGCCGAAGTCGCATGTCGCGAGCACCTGAACATCCATCGCCTCGCCGAGCTGCGCGACGACACCGTGCACGACCTGCTGCAGCGCTGCGACGCCTTCCGCCAGCCCGAGCGCATCGCGCAACTCGCGCTCGCGTGCGAAGCCGACAAGCGCGGCCGCACCGGCCATCGCGACGACCCCTATCCGCAGGGCCCGGAGCTGCTGCGCCTGCTCGCCGCCGCGCAATCCGTGCGCGCCGCCGACATCCCCACCGAAGGCCTCGAAGGCCCCGCCGTCGGCGAAGCCCTGCGCCGCGCCCGCATCGCCGCCATCGCCGCCGCCCGCACCCTCCGCCGCTA
>DATJDY010000258.1:0-5902 GCA_035497155.1 Luteimonas sp. | reverse complement strand
GCCGGTCGGGCAGGCCCTTGGTGTCGTCGGAGATGGTCAGCGCGATGTCATTGGCGGCGTGATAGACGAAGATGCGGCTGGCGAACTGGTCCAGCATTTCGAGCTTCAGCGGCACCTGCAATGCATCATTGTCCTCGTCGGCCGCCATCAGGAATGCCGCGTCGAACACCCGCGGCAGCTGGTTGCCGTTCAATTCGGCGAATTTGAGCACGGCGTGGCGCAGCGCCCAGTTGCCCATGGAATGTGCGAGCACATGCAGGCGCCTGGTGCATTGCTTCAACGCGGCAGCGTCGGGCACGGTGCCGGCGCGGCGGGCCGCCAACACGGTCGCATGGTCCTCGCTGCGTAGCGCGGTCAGGAACTCGACCAGACGCATCAGCGCTCGCCCCATCGCGAGGCCCGAGGCGGCGGCATCCTCGCGATCGGAGAAATAGTCCCATGCCGGCTGCACCCGGCCGTTCGATGCCAGGAGAACAGCACGACGATCACCTGCTGGGCGGCCGAGCTGTAGAGCGTTTGCAGCGCGGCGGCCCGCTGTAACGAGTTCTCGAAGGTGTTAGCGAAGCCTGGAAGATAGGCGATGACGTCTCTGTCCTCACTCTTGAGCAGCAGGCGAAGCTCATCGAGGAAGGCTGCCGATCCGAGCGTCGCACCGGCCGGCGCGCTGCTGTCGAGCGTTTCGGGGTAGAGGGCGGTCTTGCCGACCGACCAGGCGCGATCGTTCTTGGGGTCGGCGCTGGCGAGGTCCACTTCCGCCTTGCCGACGCGAAAGCATTGCGGGCCGTGGGCGTTGAAGCGCTCGCCGAAAATATGGCCGGTGTCGGATGACTCGGAAAGGACGTCGCGGTTGCTGGCGAAGTAGATCCTGGTCATCGGGCGCGCTCCGAAACGATCATACTCGGCGGCTACCCTATCAGGTAACTTCACTCGTTGCAATATCGCGTTCGTATCCGATTGCTACCGAGGGCCGGGGCGGTGCATCCCTGGCTGGGCATCGGTGCGCCGGCCACAGAAAACCCCGCCTGCGGTCAGCAGGCGGGGCTTCCGGCACTGGCAATGTGACGCGGTCTGGCGTCAGGCCGAGTAGTACATCTCGAACTCGACCGGGTGCGGGGTGTGTTCGAAGCGGAATACCTCGCCCCATTTCAGCTCGACATAGCTGGCGATCTGGTCGGTGCTGAACACGTCGCCGGCCAGCAGGAACTCGTGGTCGGCTTCCAGCGCGCCGAGCGCTTCGCGCAGGCTGCCGCAGACGGTGGGGATGCCCTTCAGCTCTTCGGGGGGCAGGTCGTAGAGGTCCTTGTCCATCGGGTCGCCGGGGTGGATCTTGTTCTTGATGCCGTCGAGGCCGGCCATGGTGATCGCGGCGAAGGACAGGTACGGGTTGGCCGTGGGGTCGGGGAAGCGGACCTCGACGCGCTTGGCCTTCGGATTGGTGGTGTACGGGATGCGGCAGGAGGCGGAGCGGTTGCGCGCCGAATAGGCCAGCAGCACCGGCGCCTCGAAGCCCGGGATCAGCCGCTTGTAGCTGTTGGTGCTGGGGTTGGTGAAGGCGTTCAGCGCCTTGGCATGCTTGATGATGCCGCCGATGAAGTAGAGGCACATCTCCGACAAATCGGCGTAGCCGTTGCCGGCGAACAGCGGCTTGCCGGCCTTCCACAGCGACAGGTGGGTGTGCATGCCGGTGCCGTTGTCGCCATAGATCGGCTTCGGCATGAAGGTCGCGGTTTTGCCGTAGCTGTGGGCGACGTTGTGGACGCAGTATTTGTAGATCTGCATCTGGTCGGCCATCGTGGTCAGCGTGCCGAACTTGGTGCCGAGCTCGTGCTGCGACTGCGCCACCTCGTGGTGGTGCTTCTCAATCGGCAGGCCCATCTCGCCCATGGTGGCCAGCATTTCGGCGCGCAGGTCGCTTTCGGAGTCGACCGGGGGCACCGGGAAGTAGCCGCCCTTGACGCCGGGGCGGTGGCCCATGTTGCCCTCGGGATAGTCCTTCATCGAGGCTTGCGGGCCCTCGATGCTGTCGATCTGGTAGGTGCCGTAATTGCCGCCGGTGCCGAAGCGGATGCTGTCGAAGATGAAGAATTCGGCTTCGGCGCCGATCGAGATGGTGTCGGCGAGGCCGGTGGACTTGACGTAGGCTTCCACCTTCTTGGCGGTGCTGCGCGGGTCGCGGTTATAGGCCTGGCCGGTGGAGGGCTCGTAGATGTCGCAGAACAGGATCAGCGACGGCTTGGCCGAGAACGGGTCGAGCACGGCGGTCTCGGCGTCCGGCATCAGGATCATGTCGGACTCGTTGATCGCCTTCCAGCCGCCGATCGAGGAGCCGTCGAACATGATGCCGTCGCGGAAGGCGTCCTCGTCCATCGTCGAGATGTGCTGCGCGGTGTGCTGCCATTTGCCGCGCGGATCGGTGAAGCGCAGGTCGACGAACTCGACCGAATTGTCGCGGATCATGTCGAGCGCGCGCTGGACGCTGCCGTTGCCTGCATCCGCTGTGGCTTTCTTCGCCATGGTGTCTCTATCCCTCGCAAGTGGCGCCGGCGGATGGCCCGCGGCGCCGGTTCAACAATGTTTGCTCTGCTGGCGCGTCAGATCGCGCGGTCAGATCGCGTCCGGGCCGCGTTCGCCGGTGCGGATGCGCACCACTTCCTCGACCGGGCTGACGAAGATCTTGCCGTCGCCGATGCGCCCGGTGCGGGCGGCGTTGACGATGGCTTCCACCGCGCGCTCCACCACGTCGTCCTCGCAGACCACCAGGATCTTCACCTTGGGCAGGAAATCCACCACGTATTCGGCGCCGCGATAGAGCTCGGTATGGCCCTTCTGGCGGCCGAAGCCCTTGACCTCGGTGGCGGTGATGCCCGCCACGCCGGCCTCGGCCAGCGCCTCGCGCACGTCGTCGAGCTTGAACGGCTTGATGATCGCCATGACCATCTTCATCGCGCGGCGCCTCCTCGTCGGGAGGCGCCAGCATAGCGCCTGCGGTAGGATGCGCGGGGCTTTCCCCGACACCGCGGCGCGGTTCCCGCCGACGGCGCCGACGGCCAAGGCGCGGCACGCTGGACTCCACCGTCACGCCGGAGCCCGCCATGCAAGCGCACGCTGCCACCCTTCCAGCCAGCAACCAGTTCGGAACCAGCAGTCAATTCGGAATGATCGACCTCGGCCACATCGACGAACTCGCGCGACGCCTCAGCAGCCTGGTGCCGCAGGGCCTGCGCGACGGGCGTGAAGAGCTGCAGCAGAACTTCAAGTCGGTGCTGCAGGCCGGCCTCGGCCGGCTCGACCTGGTGACGCGCGAGGAGTTCGACGTGCAGCGCGACGTGCTGCTGCGCACCCGCGAGCAACTCGAGGCGCTGCAGCGCACCGTCGCGGAGCTCGAAGTACAGCTCGGCGCCGCCGGCGCCGGCGGGCCGCAGGCACCGCACCAAGGCTGACCCCCATGGGCCTGGCGATCGTGCACAGCCGTGCACGCGCCGGCGTGCACGCGCCCGCGGTAAGGGTCGAAGTGCACCTGTCCGGCGGCCTTCCACGCATGACCCTCGTCGGCCTGCCGGCGACGGCGGTGCGCGAAGCCAGCGAGCGCGTGCGTGCCGCGATCCAGTGCGCGCAGCTCGAATTCCCGGCGCGCCGCATCACCGTCAACCTCGCGCCCGCCGACCTGCGCAAGGAAGGCGGCCGCTACGACCTGGCGATCGCGCTCGGCATCCTGGCCGCGAGCGGGCAGTTGCCCGAAGCCGCGTTGCGCGATGTCGAAGTGCTGGGCGAACTCGCGCTCACCGGCGAACTGCGGCCGGTCGACGGCGTGCTGCCGGCGGCGCTCGCGGCCGCGCGTGCGGGCCGGCGGCTGCTCGTGCCGGAAGCCAACGGCGCGGAGGCGGCGCTGGCGCGCGGCGTGCACGCATTCACCGCGCGCACCTTGCTGGAGGCCTGCGCGGGGCTCGAAGGGCACAAGCCGCTGCCGGTCGCGGTGCCGGCGTCGGCAGCGGCAACCGCCGGCGACGACGGCGCTTCCGGCGCCCGTCCCGACGCGGGCGCGCGGCCTGCATCCCGCGTGCCCGACCTCGCCGACGTGCGCGGCCAGGCGCAGGCGCGGCGCGCGCTGGAAATCGCGGCGGCCGGCGCGCACCACCTGTTGTTCATCGGGCCGCCGGGGTGCGGCAAGACGCTGCTCGCCTCGCGGCTGGTGTCACTGCTGCCACTTGCGAGCGAGGACGAAGCGCTCGAGACCGCCGCCGTCGCATCGGTGTCCGGTCGCGGCCTCGATCCGGCGCGCTGGCGCGAGCGGCCGTGGCGTGCGCCGCACCACACGGCGAGTGCGGTCGCGCTGGCCGGCGGCGGTGCCGACGCGCAGCCGGGCGAGATCTCGCTCGCGCACAACGGCGTGCTGTTCCTCGATGAACTGCCGGAGTGGAGCCGCCACGTGCTCGACGTGCTGCGCGAGCCGCTCGAATCGGGCACCGTGGCGGTGGTGCGCGCGGCGCGGCGCAGCGAATATCCGGCGCGCTTCCAGCTCGTCGCCGCGATGAACCCGTGCCCCTGCGGCTGGGCCGGCGATGCGTCGGCGCGCTGCCGCTGCACGCCCGATGCGGTCGCGGCCTATCGCGGTCGCGTGTCGGGGCCTTTGCTCGACCGCATCGACCTGCACGTGTCGATGTCGCGCCTGCCACCCGCGGACCTGCGTCCGGACGCGCCACCCGGCGAATCCAGCGTGGCGGTGCGTGCACGCGTGATGGCGGCGCGCGCGCTGCAGCTGGCGCGCGCCGGCCGGCCCAACGCACGTCTCGCCGACGCAGAGGCCGCGCCGCATTGCCGCCTGGCCCCGCGCGACCAGGCGCTCCTCGAGCAGGCGATCGAACGCCTGCAGCTGTCGGCGCGCGCGATGCACCGCGTGCTGCGCGTGGCCCGCACGATCGCCGACCTGGACGGCAGCAACGCCATCGCCGCACCGCACCTGGCCGAGGCGCTCGGCTACCGGCCGCAGTAGCCCGCGGGCACGGCTTCACGGGCGACGATGCCTCCGAGCGCAAGCGGGGCGCGACGGTCATGCCTGCACGGGACACGCGAACCGGGCCGTCATCCGCCCGCGCTAGACTCGTCGGCAACCGGCCACGACGGGATCCACCGCCTGGAAAGCCTGCACCTCATCGACCTCCGCCTGCTGGGATTCGCGCTGCTGATCCTGGCCGGCGTCGCTTCGTCGCTGCTCGCGCGGCGCTTCGGCGCGCCGTTGCTGCTGGTGTTCCTGCTGCTGGGCGTCGCGCTGGGCGTCGACGGCCCCGGCGGCATCCGTTATGCCGACACCGGCTTCACCTACATGGTCGGGTCGATGGCGCTGGCCATCATCCTGTTCGACGGCGGCCTGCGCACCCGGGCAGCGCACGTGCGCGGCAGCGTCGCGCCGGCGGTGATCCTGGCCAGCGTCGGCGTGCTCGTCACCGCCGGGCTGACGGCGCTGGCCGCGTCGAAGCTGCTCGACCTGCCGCCACTGCAGGCGATGCTGCTCGGCACGATCGTCGCCTCCACCGACGCCGCCGCGGTGTTCTTCCTGCTGCGTGCCGGCGGCCTGCACCTGGAGCGGCGCACCGGGGCCACGCTCGAGATCGAATCGGGAAGCAACGATCCGGTCGCCGTGTTCCTGACCGTGGCGCTCACCACCTGGCTGGCCGGCGAGCACGAAGGCGGCGTCGCCGCGATCGCGATCCACATGGCCTGGGCCGCCGGCGTCGGCCTGGGCTTCGGCTATCTCGGCGGGCGACTGATCGTCGCCGCGTTCAACCGCTTCGAGTTGCCGTCCGGCCTGCATCCCTGGCTCGGCCTGGCCAGCGCGCTGGCGCTGTTCGCGCTGACCGACCTGGTCGAGGGCAGCGGCTACCTCGCGGTGTACCTGGCCGGCATC
>DATJDY010000257.1:0-12328 GCA_035497155.1 Luteimonas sp. | reverse complement strand
AGGCCAGAGCGCGGCCGCGGCACGGAGGTCGACGCGTCGCGAAGCGTCGGCGCGCACCGCGGGGCTGGCCGTCGCCGCGCGTTGCGCGAACCACGCCTCTTCGCCGCGCAGGCCGAGGAACACCGCGGTGCCTGGGCCGCCGCCGAGCTGCGCGCCGGTTGGCGCGAACAATCCGTCGTCGGCGCCGGCGAGCGCGCGACCGTCGTCCTCGAGCAGCAGGATCCGCGCATGCGGCCACAGCGCCGCGAGCGCATCGGCATCGTCGCGCAGCGCATCGGCGCGATCGAGCGCGCCGTCGACGAAGGAAAACGGAGGCCGGGTCACACCGTGAAGCTGCTGCCGCAGCCGCAGGTGCTCTTCGCGTTCGGATTGCGGATCGTGAACTGCGCGCCGTGCAGGCTCTCGGTGTAGTCCACTGCCGCGCCCATCAGGTACTGCAGGCTCAGCGGGTCCACGAGCAGCGTCACCTCGTCGGTGGCGATCGCCAGGTCGTCCTCGCCCTGCTGCTCGTCGAACTCGAAACCGTACTGGAAGCCCGAGCAGCCGCCGCCCTGGATGTAGACGCGCAGCTTCAGCGCCGGATTGCCTTCCTCGGCGATGAGCTCGCGGACCTTCGCGGCCGCGGCATGGGTGAATTCCAGCGGGCGCTGCAGCGACTGGTAGCCGGGCGCGACGCTGTCGGCGGCGGAGGTTTGCATGCGCACAGGATATCAGGGCGCCGGATCGGCGGTCGCCTCGGCCCATGTGAAGGACTGTTCCACGGGCTCGCCGTGGGCCGGCGCGAGCCGCACCACCACCCGTACCGGCTGCAAGCCGGCCGGCACCATCACGTCGCCCTGCACCTGCTGGAAATACTTGAACGAATAGTCGATGCCCGGCGCGTCCGCCTGCTGCCGCAGCGCCTCCCACTGCAGCTTCTCCATGCGCCCGCCACGGCTGCCCTCGAGCGCCAGGGTCAGCCGACCGTCGTTGACCGCGCCGCGATTCACGTTCTGGGTGAGCGTGGCGACGAAATGCCAGGCGCCGCCCGGCTGCCCTTCCATGTGCAGCTGGTGCACCGCCAGGCCGTGGCGTTGCGCGGTGCTGCCGACGAAGCGCTCGTAGAAGGCGACGTCGGCGCGCAGGCCCGCGATTTCCTCGTCGCGTTCGGCGAGCGTGCCCTGCAGGTCGCGGTTGGCTTCGCGGCTGACCTGGTCGGAACGCGCGAGCGTCGTCGCCTGCTGCTGGAGCGCGGCAATGCGCGCGGCCTGCGCCGCGAGCTGCACGCGTGCGTCGCCGGGGCGCGGCGCGAACACGGTCCACAAGCCCCACCCACCGAAGGCGAGCGCGGCGAGGAACACCGCGAGCAGCGAATACGCGAGCCCGTGGCCGTGCGCATGCGCCGCACTTGCGTCTGGCGCGGGCGGCGGCAGGGGTTGCGGCGCGGGCGCGCCGGCGGGATCCACGGACGGGGTTGGCGTTTCGTCCATGCCGGCCGGTATAGCATGCGGGCGCCGACGAAGGGAGCACGCGCCATGACCCACGCCCAGTTGTTCGCCGCCGGGATCCTCCTGGCCTGGCTGGCCGGCCTGCGCGTCTACCTCACCGTGTTCGGCATCGGCGTCGCCGGCTGGTTCGGCTGGCTCGACCTGCCGCCCGCGCTGGACGTCGCGACGTCGCCGTGGGTGATCGGCGTTTCCGGCGTGCTAGCGCTGGTGGAGTTCTTCACCGACAAGATCCCGGGCGTGGATTCGGCCTGGGACCTGCTGCACACGCTGCTGCGCGTGCCCGCCGGCGCGTTCCTGGCCGCGGCGACGCTGTCGCCGGACGGCCATCTCGGCGCGGGCATGCTCGCGGCGGGCGCCGGGACGGCATTGGCCAGCCACCTGTTGAAGTCGGGCACGCGCGCGGCGCTGAACGTGTCGCCGGAACCAGTCAGCAACTGGACCGCCTCGTTCGGCGAGGACGCGGTGGTGGTGACGGGGCTCGCGCTCGCGTTCGCGCATCCGTGGCTGGCGCTCGGCATCGCCGTCGCCGGCACGACGCTGCTGGCGGCGGGCACGTGGTGGCTGTGGCGCTGGGTGCGCGCGCGGTTGCGGCCACGCGCCTAGGCGCGGCGCGCGGCGCGTGCCGCGATCAGTCCTCGACCTTGGTCTGCAGGTAGTTCTGCTCGCCCAGGCGCGCGATCAGGCCGAGCTGCGTCTCGATCCAGTCGATGTGTTCTTCCTCGGATTCGAGGATGTCGGCGAACAGCTTCCGGCTGGTGAAGTCGGCGACCTGCTCGCAGTACGCGATGGCCTCGCGCAGCGTCGGCAACGCCTCCATCTCCAGCGCGAGGTCGGCCTTGAGCAGCTCCACCGGATTCTCGCCGATGCGCAGCTTGCCCAGGTTCTGGAAATTCGGCAGCCCGTCGAGGAACAGGATGCGCTCGGACAGCTTGTCCGCATGCTTCATCTCGTCGATCGACTCGTGGTGCTCGTGCTCGGCGAGTTCCTTGAGGCCCCAGTTCTTCAGCATCTTCGCGTGCAGGAAATACTGGTTGATCGCGATGAGCTCGTTGTAGAGCGCCTTGTTCAGATGCTCGATGACCTTGGGGTCGCCCTTCATGGGATCGCTCCTCGTACTGCGGATGCGCCGATGCTATCGCCTTCGCGTCGGCGGCGCCGGAACGGGAATCGAGTGCATTCGCGACGGGATGCGCGCGGACGCGCGGATCAGGCGGCTCGCGACAGGCCGTGGTCGAGCACCGGCACGTCGAGCGCACGCGCGGCGTGGACTTCGTCGAGGATCTGCTGCGCCATGTCCAGGCAGCTGCCGCAGGTGGCGCCGCAGCCGGTGCGCATGGTCAGTTCCGGCAGCGTGCGGCAGCCGGCGGCCGCGACTTCGCGGATCGCGCTGTCGGTGACGCCATTGCAGAGGCAGACGTACATGGGCGGGGGCCGGCGGCTCGATGGAACTGGCCGGAATTGTCCGCCCAAATGCGAATGATTGTCAATCCTGTGCGGGCGTGGGCGCGCCGCCGATGGCCCGGCCACGGCGCCGGCCGGCCCGCCGCGCCTGCCATCGCGTGTCCGGCGTGGCCGGGGGCACCGCCTCGGCGCCGGCGACCTGGCGGGCAAACGGCGCCAGGTGGCGCAAGGCGCTGGCATAGACCCGGCGCTTGAACACCACCACGTGCTGCATCGGGTACCAGAAATCCACCCAGCGCCAGTCGTCGAACTCGGGCTTGTCGGTGGCGTCCAGCCGCAGGTCGGCCTCGGTGCCAGTGAACTGCAGCAGGAACCAGACCTGCTTCTGTCCGATGCAGACGATCCTGTCCTGCCGGCGCACGGCCCGGTGCGGCAGCTGGTAGCGCAGCCAACCGGGCGTCACGCCGAGCACGGCCACGTGTTCGGGCAGCAGGCCGGTCTCTTCCTGCAGCTCGCGATACATGGCTTCCAGCGGCGTCTCGTCGGTGTTCATCCCGCCCTGCGGGAACTGCCAGCCGTCGCGACGCACGCGCCTGGCCCAGAACACCCGGCCGTCCGGGTGCATGAGCACGATGCCCACGTTGGGGCGATAACCGTCCGGATCGATCACGATGCGGACTCCTGAAATGCACTGCAACCGACTCTGCCACGGGGTCGCGGCGGTCACAAGCGGGGGTGCTGCCCGCGGGTCGCCGAATTGACGGCAAGCCGCGATGCGTGGAAAATTGCGGGTTCGCCGCGCCGCAAGGGCCGGCTGGGCAGGCCCGAGGGGCCGCCCGACACTTCATGGCTATGTAGCTCAGCCGGTTAGAGCACAGCACTCATAATGCTGGGGTCGGTGGTTCGAGTCCACCCATAGCCACCACTTCCCGCTTTTCCTGGTCCGCGGCGCCTATTCCGCTTCCGCCTGCACGCGCAGCCACTGCACGAGCTGGCGCGCGTGCGCGCCCTCGAGGTGGATGAAGCGCGCGCCGGTGCAGAGCAGGCCGTGTTCGTCGAGGCGCGAATCGAGCACCTGGATGCCGGCGACTATGGGCACGCGCCGGCCATCGCCCATGTCGAGTTCGAATCCCACTTGGTAGAGCGTGTCTTCCACCAGCGGTTCGGCGAGCAGCAGCTTGAGGCCGCCGGCGGACATGTCGAGTGCGCGGCCCAGCACGCGATCGGCAAGCAGGTCGCGCACCGGCGGGCTGCCGGGCAGGCGCTGCCGGCGGCTGCGGCGCGCTTCGCGGCCGAGGTCGGCGCTCATGGCAGGACTCCCGTGCCGGTCGATGCGATTGCGCCCGGGGCGCCGGCGACCGGCGCGCGCATCACCCACGCCTGGCCGGAGGCGACCAGGCGCGCGAGCATGTCCACTTCGAACACGATCTCGCGCTTGTCTTCCGGCGAGGCGAGGAGCATGCGCGCGGGATCGTGCAGGTGCTCGTTCACGCACAGGTGCAGGAACGTGCCGTCGCCGGCGGAGAAGCCGAGCATCGCGCCCGGGTCGAGCAGCAACAGGCGGTCGAAGCAGCGCTGCTCGCGGACGCCGCGGCCGGGCGCGCGCGATGCGGGTGTCGCAGCATCGCGTGCCGGGGCGCCGGGGGCGCCGATTGCGTCGGTTGCGCCGTCGTTGCCGCCGAACGATCCGTCGTTGCCACCGTAGCCGCCACCGTCGCGGGCGCCGGCGCCATCACCCGCTGGAGCAGCGCGCGTGGTCAGGCCGGCCGCGAGCCGGCCCGCGTCGTTCTCGGCGTAACCGACAGCGCCGATCGCACGGCGCAGCCAGCGTTCGACGTCTTCCGGCGCTTCGTTGCCGATGCGCGCGGCATCGAGCAGCGCATCGGCGACGCCGATGCATTCGCTCCATTGGGTCGAGTCGCGTCCGTGGCGCAACAGGTAGCGCGCCATCGCGAAGATCGCTTCCTGGCGCTCGCCCTGCATGCGCGCCGGCAAGGCTTCGTTCGGCGCCAGCGCTTCCGCGGCACGGTTCACCGATTGCAGCGCATCCTGCTCCGAGGCCTGCGCGACCGCGGTCGCGACCGGCGTCGCGTTGCGGCGCAGCGGCACGTAGGCGAGCCCGGGCAGGATGCCGGCTTCGTCCACCAGCGCATCGAACGCTTCGGCGAAACGCGGGTACTGGTCCATGAAATCGACGTCGTAGAGGCGATACAGCGCCATGCGCGTGTGCGCGCACAGGCCGATGTGCGTGGCGGCGTCGCAGAGCGCGCGGCAGAACGCGCGCGGCCCGACCGGCAGCAGTTCCGCATCCATCGCCGGGCGCGCGAACAGCACGCCGAAACGCTGGCCGAGCAGCAGCAGCGGGAAGCTCGCGCGCGATGCGTGCCGGCGCGCGATCGATGCGAGCGCGGCTTCCTCGTCCACGCTGTCCGCTTCCTGCAGCCGCAGCACCACCGGCCGGCCGGGCACGACGGCATCCGGGCCGCTGCCGCGCGGCGCGGCCGCGAGCGCTTCGCATTCCTGGCGCAACGATTCCAGCAGCGCCGGAAGCGCGTGCGCGCGCTTGTACAGCAGCGCGCGCATCGAATCGCGGCAACACGGCGGCTGGTCGAACAGGTTCGCAGCCGACGACGACAGCGCCTCTTCCAGGCGCTGCAACAGTTCAGCGATGTCTTCGCCCAGCAACTCGGGCAGCCGCGCGAGCAGCTGCCCGACGATTTCGCCGGAGCGGAGCGGAATCCCCTGCACGTTCTGCTCCCCGGGCGGCGCCCGGTCCACCTGCGCATTCTCACACGGCACAACGCCGTCCGGCGCGGGATCCGGCCGCCCGCGGCCGACCCGTGTTCAGTGTCGGCCGTCGGAACCGCGGGCGCGCAGCCAGCGGCCCAACCGCTGCGAGTGCGCCCCCTGCATGTGGATGAAGCGCAGGCCGACGACGTTCCCCTCGGCCGAACGGCGCTGGTTCACCACCTGCATGCCCGCCTCCAGCGGGATCCGGCCTTCGCCGGGCAGGTCGAGGGCGAAATGCACCTGGTAAAGCGCGCTGTCCACCAGCGGCGCGGACGCGAGCAACCTCATGCCGCCGGCCGACAGGTCCATGGCGAAGCCGAGCACGCGCTCGCCCATCGAATCCACGACCGGGGTCGGCGAGTCGGGCGCGTGGCGCGTGCTGCGCCGAGCTTCGTGCGAAGCGGCCGCGGGCACGTTCATGCCTCGCTCCCGGGGTATAGCGCCTGCGGGTCCGCACCCTTGCCGGGAGCCCCCGCCACGGCCACTTCGGCGGGACGGCTGCGGATCACCCAGGCCTGGCCCTCGGCCATCTGCCGGGCAACGACATCGATCTCGTACAGCGCTTCCTGCCCGTCGCCCTCCGTGGCCAGCAACAACAGGCCGGGTTCGGGATAGAAGTAGCGCAGGCGCGCGCGCAACAGTCCCTCCCGCGCCGAGAATCCGATCTGCGTGCCGATGGACAGCGTGGCGAGCCGCTCGCGGCAGCGCTGTTCGCGTGCGCTGCGCGTGTTGCCGGACACCGGGGCGAGCGACGCCGGCGCGCCGTCCATGCTGGTGAGGCCCTCGGCCAGCCGGCGCGCGTCATCCGCGCCATAGCCGACCGAACGCAGCGCGCCCTCGATCCATGCGCGCGCTTCCGGCGGTGGCGGCTGCTGGCGCGCAGCGGCCTCGAGCACCGAGCGCGCGGTGTCCACGCACGCCTTCCACTCCGCCGAACCGGGGCCGTGCCGCAGCAGGAAGCGCGTCATCGCGGCGATGGTCTCGCGCCGTTCGATCGCCATGGACTCGGGCACACGGCCGACCTGGCGCAGTTGCGCCACGGCTTCGTTCACTACGCGCACTGCCTCGGCGGTCGCGGGCGTGGCGCCTTCCGCGCCCGCGACTGCCTGCGAAGCGGTTTCGTTCGCCATGCCGCGCCCGGCGTGGCCCGGCACGTCGCGCGGACGCAACGGCACGAAGGCGAGACCCGGCAGCACGCCGGCGCGATCGATGCGCGCATCCATGGTTTCGACGACTTCCGGGTACTGGCGCATGAAGCCGCGGTCGTACACGCCATACAGCGCGATGCGCGCGTCCAGCGACAGCCCCGCGCGCCGCGCGGCGCCGGCTAGCGCGCGCCCGAAGGCCTGCGGGCCGACCGGCAGCGACGCCGCGTCCTGCGGCGGCCGCCCGAGCATCACGCCGAAGCGCTGCCCGAGCAGCAGCAGCGACAGGCTGGCACGGTGCTCGTGCCGCGTCGCGATCGCGCCGAGCGTGCCTTCCTCGTCGAGCACGTCTTCGTCCACCAGCGTGAGACGCCGCTGCGCGGGCGGCGCGGCGCCTTCCAGGGAAGCGGGTTGCGGGGCGCGGGGATCCAGCAGCGCCAGCGACTCGCGGCGCAATCCCTCGAAGAATGCCGCGGCGAACACCGCGCGTCCCTCCGCCAGCCGCCGCCGCGATTCGACCCAGCCATCGCGCGCGGCACCGGTCGCGGCCTGCGCGATGCGCCGCGCGTACTCCGCGTCCAGTTCCAGGAGGAGGGCATCCAGCGCCGTGCCGAGCGCCTGGGGCAAGGCATCGGTCAATTCCGTGACGATGCGGCGTGCACGTGGCGAAGGTTCATTCATGGCGTCAATGAAAGGACGGCAAGTGGAAGGACCGCGTGAAGGCGGCGCTAGAATGGCGTCATGGAGATCTTCAAGCGCTTCACCCTCGAGGCCGCGCACCGCCTGCCCAACGTGCCGGCGGGACACAAGTGCGCGCGCCTGCACGGCCACTCGTTCCAGGTGGAATTGCGTGTTTCCGGCGAACCGGGCGCCGAAAGCGGCTGGGTGATGGATTTCGCCGACCTCAAGGCCGCGTTCGCGCCAATCCACGCGCGGCTCGACCACCACTACCTGAACGACATCGAGGGGCTGGAAAATCCCACCAGCGAGCGCCTTGCCGAGTGGATCTGGGAGCAACTCAAGCCCGCGGTTCCGCTGCTTTCGGAAATCGTGGTGCACGAAACCTGCACCTCCGGTTGCCGTTACCGCGGAGCCCAATCGTAACGGGACCTGTACGAATGGCCCCGGGTTGATCCAGGTCAATTGACCCCACCGCCGTAGTGGGGACAATGCCGCGCGAAAACTTGGGGATTCCCGATGAACGACCCGACTCCGGCGGCGATGCCCGCCGGCAATGCCGCGCCTGCGCCCGCGACGCCATCGCACGCGGGCACCTACAACGACCGGGTCGTGGCCCAGTTCGCGGTGGCGACCGTGTTCTGGGGCATCGTCGGCATGGCGGTGGGCGTGTTCATCGCGGCGCAGCTGTACTGGCCGGCGCTGAATTTCGACACCCCGTGGCTGACCTACAGCCGGCTGCGCCCGCTGCACACCAACGGCGTGATCTTCGCCTTCGGCGGTTCGGTGCTGTTCGCGACCTCGCTGTACGTCGTGCAGCGCACCTGCCATGTGCGGCTGATCTCGGACCGGCTTGCGCAATTCGTGTTCTGGGGCTGGCAGGCGGCGATGGTCGGCGCCGTGATCACGCTGCCGCTGGGCATCACCCAGGGCAAGGAATACGCGGAACTCGAGTGGCCGCTGGACCTGCTGATCGCGGTCGTCTGGGTCGCCTACGGCTGGCTGTTCTTCGGCACGATCGCGAAGCGCCGCGTCAAGCACATCTACGTGGCCAACTGGTTCTACGGCGCCTACGTGATCGCCGTCGGCCTGCTGCACATCGTCAACAACCTGGCGATCCCCGCCGGCCTGTGGAAGTCGTACCCCGTCTACAGCGGCGCGGTCGACGCGATGGCGCAGTGGTGGTACGGCCACAACGCGGTCGCGTTCCTGCTGACCGTCGGCTACCTGGCCATGATGTATTACTTCGTGCCGAAGCAGGCGCAGCGGCCGATCTATTCGTACCGGCTGTCGATCGTGCACTTCTGGGCACTGATCTCGATCTACATGTGGGCCGGCCCGCACCACCTGCACTACACCGCGCTGCCCGACTGGGCGCAGTCGGTGGGCATGGTGTTCTCGGTCATCCTGCTGGCGCCGTCGTGGGGCGGCGCGATGAACGGCATCCTCACGCTGTCGGGCGTGTGGCACAAGCTGCGCACGGACCCGATCCTGAAGTTCCTGATCGTGGCGATCAGCTTCTACATGATCGCGACGTTCGAGGGCCCGCTGCTCTCGATCAAGACCGTCAATTCGCTCAGCCACTACACGGACTGGACGATCGGCCACGTGCATGCCGGCACGCTCGGCTGGGTGGCGATGATCTCGATCGGCTCGCTGTACTCGCTGTGGCCGCGGCTGTTCGGGCTGCAGGGCATGTACTCGACGAAGCTCATCGACGTGCACTTCTGGCTGCATACGCTCGGCGTCGTCTTCTACATCGTCTCGATGTGGATCGCAGGCATCACCCAGGGCCTGATGTGGCGCGCCACCAATGCCGACGGCACGCTGACCTACAGCTTCGTCGAGTCGCTGGTCGCGACGTATCCCTATTACCTGGGACGCCTGATGGGCGGCCTGTTCATCGTGGCCGGCATGTGCCTGATGGCCTGGCACATGTGGCGCACCCGGCAGATGGCGGGCGCGGGCGCGCCCGCGGCGCAGCCGGTGCTGGCCCCCGATGTCGCCGAAGCGACGGCCTGAGGACGCGACGACATGGGCATTGCACACGAGAAACTCGAGAAGAACATCGGCCTGCTGGCCGTGCTGGTCGCGGTCGCGGTGTCGCTCGGCGGCCTGGCCGAAATCGTCCCGCTGATGTTCCAGGCCGAGGCGATCAAGCCGCTGCCGGGCATCAAGCCGTACCCGGCGCTGCAGCTGGCGGGCCGCGACGTCTACATCCGCGAGGGCTGCTACGGCTGCCATTCGCAGATGGTGCGCACGCTGCGCTTCGAGACCGAACGCTACGGCCACTATTCGCTGGCGGGCGAGTCGGTGTACGACCGGCCGTTCCAGTGGGGCTCGAAGCGCACCGGGCCGGACCTGGCGCGCGTCGGCGGGCGCTATTCGGACGACTGGCACCGCGTGCACCTCGTCGATCCGCGCGCGGTCGTGCCGGAATCGAACATGCCGGCGTTCCCGTGGCTGGAGAAGAACCTGGTCGACGGCGAGGACATCGCCACGCACATGCGTGCGCTGCAGCGCCTCGGCGATCCGTACAGCGACGCGGAAATCGCGGCCGCCCCGCGCGACGTCGCCGGCAAGACCGAACTCGACGCCATGGTCGCCTACCTGCAGGGCCTCGGCACGCACGCGCCGCGGGGGAACTGACGACATGGTTTCCGGAATCGTGACCTCGTTGCTGTTGCTGCTGTTCATCGTGCTGTGGGCCTGGGCGTGGCAGCCGCGCCTGCGCCGCGGCTTCGACGAGGCCGCGCGCCTGGCCGTGGACGACGCGATCCCCGCCGGCGAACGGCGTGCCTCGCCTGTCGACGCGGCGGACGCCGCCGCGAAGGAGCCGCGCGCATGAGCACCGGCTGGAACTGGTACGTCATCGTCCTGCTCGCGTTCAACCTGCTGGGCTGCGCGTGGCTGCTGTGGTGGACGGCGAAGCGCCGCCCCGGCGACCCGAAGCCGGAGGACACCAGCCATTACTGGGACGGCGACATCACCGAATACAACAAGCCGATGCCGCGCTGGTGGATCAACGGCTTCTTCCTCGCGATCGCGTTCGGCATCGGCTACCTGCTCTGGTACGGCGGCCTCGGCACGTACGCGGGCTTCGGCAAGTGGAGCTCGCAGGGCGAGCATGCGCTGGACAAGGCCGCGGCCGATGCGCGCCTGGAGGAAACCTTCGCCGCGTACCGCGACAAGCCGCTGCCGGAACTGGCGCGCAATCCGCAGGCGATGGAGCTGGGCCGTTCGATCTTCGCCAACACCTGCGCGACCTGCCACGGTTCGTCGGCGAAGGGCGCGACCGGCTATCCCAACCTCACCGACGACATCTGGCACTGGGGCGGTTCGCCCGAGCGCGTGCTGCAGACGGTGCTCGACGGCCGCGAGGGCGTGATGCCGCCGTGGGGCACCGTACTCACCGGCATGGGCGGCGACAACGCGGTGGACTACGTGATCGCCTACGTGCGCGCGCTGAAGGATCCCGCGCTGGTGCGCAACAACTACATGGCCGCGCAGGGCAAGCAGCTGTACGACGGCGTGTGCGTCGCCTGCCATGGCATCGCCGGCAAGGGCAATCCCGAAATGGGCGCGCCGGACCTGACCGACGATTACTGGTTGTACGGCGACAGCAGCGCCGTGCTGCACAAGACGATCGCCGAGGGCCGCCACGGCACGATGCCGGCGCACCGCGCGCTGCTCGGCGAGACGCGCGCGCGCCTGGTCGCGGCGTGGGTCTGGTCGCTGTCGAACCCGCAACCCGCCGCGACGGCTGGCGCGGGGGCCGCGAAGGCGCCACAGTAAGCCATGCCCGTCCCGCTTCCGACGCCGGAATTCGACCACCCACCGCGCCCGATGGTGCAGCGGATCGGCGCGATCCTGTGGCCGAGTTTCTTCGCCGCGGGCGTGGCGACCTCGGTGTTCTTCGCGTTCATCGACCCGCTGGAATTGCGCGACCTGACGTTCCCGCACCTGCCGCTCACGCGTGGCGCCGGCTACACGATCGGCTTCTTCACCTTCTGGCTCGCGACGTCGTCGTCGAGCCTCTTCACCTGGATCCTGCTGCGGCCTTCGAGCCGCTTCAACGGACCCAAGACCGGGCAGTAACGGGCCGTGGCGAAAGGCATCGACATCGACCTGCTGGACTCCGGCGGCGACTCGCTGTACGTCAGCGAGCGCAAGGTCTATCCGCGCGACGTGTCCGGCCGCTTCGACCGGATGCGCAAGCTCGCCGTGTTCTGGCTGCTGGGCATGTACTACGTGTTCCCGTGGCTGCAGTGGGACGGGCGCCAGGCGGTGCTGTTCGACCTGCCGGCGCGCAAGTTCCACGTGTTCGGGCTGACGTTCTGGCCGCAGGATTTCAGCCTGCTGGCGATCCTGCTGGTGATCCTCGCGCTGGTGCTGTTCTTCGCCACCGCGCTCGCCGGGCGGCTGTGGTGCGGCTACGCCTGCCCGCAGACGGTATGGACCGAAACCTTCCTGTGGATGGAGCGCTGGACCGAGGGCGACCGCCAGAAGCGGATGAAGCTCGACGCGGGCCCCTGGACGCGCGAGAAACTGCTGCGCAAGGGCGCCAAGCACGTCCTCTGGCTCGTGTTCGCGCTGTGGACCGGCTTCACCTTCGTCGGCTTCTTCACCCCGATCACGAGCCTGGGCGCGAGGCTGTGGCCGTTCGCATGGAACGGGCCGGAAACCTTCTGGGTGCTGTTCTACGCGCTCGCCACCTGGGGCAACGCCGGCATCCTGCGCGAGCAGGTGTGCAAGTACATGTGCCCGTACGCGCGCTTCCAGAGCGCGATGTTCGACCGCGACACGCTGGTGATCGCGTACGACCCG
>DATJDY010000256.1:0-2495 GCA_035497155.1 Luteimonas sp. | reverse complement strand
GCTGAAGCACGACGCCGAGTTCTTCGTCGAATACTTCGCGCTCGACCTGATCATGGACGCGAACGGCGAGTGCAAGGGCGTGCTCGCGCTGGACATGAGCGAGGGCACGCTGCACCTGTTCCGCGGCCACGGCACGGTGCTCGCCACCGGCGGTTACGGTCGCGCGTACTTCAGCTGCACCTCGGCGCACACCTGCACCGGCGACGGCGGGGGCATGGCGCTGCGTGCCGGGCTGGGCATGCAGGACATGGAGTTCGTGCAGTTCCACCCGACCGGCATCTACGGCGCCGGCTGCCTGATCACCGAGGGCGTGCGCGGCGAAGGCGGCATCCTGCGCAACAGCAGCGGCGAGCGCTTCATGGAGCGCTATGCGCCGAACGCGAAGGACCTCGCCTCGCGCGACGTCGTGTCGCGCGCGATGACCATGGAGATCCGCGAGGGCCGTGGCGTCGGCGAGCACAAGGACCACATCTTCCTCGACCTGACCCACCTCGACCCGAAGGACATCCACGAGAAGCTGCCCGGCATCGCCGAGAGCGCGCGGATCTTCGCCGGCGTGGACGTGACGAAGCAGCCGATCCCGGTGCTGCCCACGGTGCACTACAACATGGGCGGCATCCCGACCAACTACCACGGCGAAGTGGTGCAGCTGCGCAACGGCGACCCGAACGCGGTCGTGCCGGGCCTGTACGCCATCGGCGAAGCCGCGTGCGTGTCGGTGCATGGCGCCAACCGCCTGGGTTCCAACTCGCTGCTCGACCTGGTGGTGTTCGGCCGCGCCGTCGCCAACCGCGCCGCCGAGACGATCAAGCCGGCGCAGGCGCACGCGCGCCTCGCCTCCGATGCCTGCGACCTTGCGCTCGACCGCTTCGACAAGGTGCGCAACGCCAACGGCTGCACGCCGACCGCGGTGATCCGCGATCGCATGCAGCGCACGATGCAGGCCGATGCCGCCGTGTTCCGCACCGGCCAGACGCTGGCCGAGGGCGTGTCGAAGATCCGCGAGATCCACGCGTCCTTCGCCGACGTGCGCGTCAGCGACCGTTCGCTGACCTGGAATTCCGACCTGGTCGAGACCCTGGAACTGCAGAACCTGCTGGGCCAGGCGCTGGCCACCATCGTTTCGGCGGAGAACCGCAGGGAATCGCGCGGTGCCCACGCCCGCGAGGACTTCCCGGACCGCAACGACGCCGAGTGGATGAAGCACAGCCTGTGCCGGGTCGCCGAGGACGGTTCGACGACCATCGAATATCGGCCGGTGCACCTGTACACCCTCGACGACGACGTCGAGATGGTCCCGCCCAAGGCTCGCGTGTACTGATGGAAAGCGGGAACAGGGAACAGGGAACGGGGAACCGCGGTTCGCAGCGTTCGATGAGGATCCAGGGCAATGGCTGAGTTTTCGCTACCGAAGAATTCCAGGGTCCAGCCGGGCCGCCGCTTCCCCGCGCCGCAGGGCGCGAAGCGCACCCGCAGCTTCAAGATCTACCGCTGGAACCCGGACGACGGGCGCAACCCGACCACCGACACGTACGAAGTCGACCTCGACAAGTGCGGCCCGATGGTCCTGGACGCGCTGATCAAGATCAAGAACGAGATCGACCCGACGCTCACGTTCCGGCGCTCGTGCCGCGAGGGCATCTGCGGTTCGTGCGCGATGAACATCGACGGCACCAACACGCTCGCCTGCACCCGCGCGATCGAGGACTGCGGCAAGGCCGAAGTCCCGATCTACCCGCTGCCGCATATGCCGGTGGTGAAGGACCTCGTTCCCGACCTGACGCATTTCTACGCGCAGTACGCGTCGATCAAGCCCTGGATCCGCACCCAGAGCGCGCCGCCGCCGGACCGCGAGCGCCTGCAGTCGAAGGAAGACCGCGCGAAGCTCGACGGCCTGTACGAATGCATCCTGTGCGCGTGCTGCAGCACCGCCTGCCCGAGCTACTGGTGGAACGGCGACAAGTACCTCGGCCCGGCCATCCTGCTGCAGGCCTACCGCTGGATCGTCGACAGCCGCGACGAGGACACCGGCGCGCGCCTGGACGACCTCGAGGATCCGTTCAAGCTGTACCGCTGCCACACGATCATGAACTGCACGCGCACCTGCCCGAAGGGCCTGAACCCGGCGCGCGCGATCGCCAACATCAAGCAGCTGATGCTGGAGCGCCGCGGCTGATGGCGGCCGTGCCGCCGGCGGGCCTTGCGTTCGCGACCGGCGGCATCTTCCTGCCGGCGCTGGCGATGGTCGCGCTGACCTTCGCCGTCACTGTGCGCATGTTCACCGAGCGGATGCGGCAGATCCGCGCCGAGCGCATCCCGTTCCGCGAGATCCCGAGCGGCTCGCAGATGGCGACGCGCTTCGCCGACACGCGCGCCGCCGATAACTACCGCAACCTGTTCGAGGCGCCGGTGCTGTTCTACCTGGCGCTGGTCGTCACCGTGCTCGCGGGGCAGGTGACGTCGCTGGTGCTGGGGCTGGCGTGGGCCTACGTGGC
>DATJDY010000255.1:0-22715 GCA_035497155.1 Luteimonas sp. | reverse complement strand
GCGCGATGAACTGGACCAGCTGAAATCGGTGAAGCGTCCCGAGATCATCAATGCCATTTCCGAAGCCCGCGCGCACGGCGACCTGAAGGAAAACGCCGAGTACCACGCCGCGCGCGAGCAGCAGGGGTTCATCGAGGGCCGGATCAAGCAGCTCGAGGCCGAACTCTCCAACGCGCAGCTCATCGACATCTCGACGCTCAACGCCGGCGACAAGGTCGTGTTCGGGGCGACCGTCGTGCTGGCCGACGTCGACAACGACGAAGAGAAGACGTACCAGATCGTCGGCGACCTCGAAGCCGACATCAAGCAGGGCCTGATCGCGATCTCCTCGCCGGTCGCGCGCGCGCTGATCAGCAAGCACGAGGGCGACACCGTCACCATCGATGCGCCGGCGGGACAGCGCGAGTACGAGATCGTTTCGGTCCGCTACCAGGGCTGAGGACACCGGCGTGCCGCGCGCGACGCTGTTGCTGCCGGCTCGCGCCGCGTTCGCGGGGCCGGTATTGCCGCCTGCCGTTGCTGTCGCGCTCGGTCGCGGCGACCGCAGCGAACACGCGCCCGGACGGCGCGCGCAGCTGCAGCGCCATTTCGAATGGTTGCCTCGGACCTGGCCGGTGGCCGCGCTGACGCGCGAAAGCGACGCCGGCGATGCCGGCTCCGGGCAATGGCTGCGGGCCGATCCCGCGTGGATCCGCCCCGACATCAACGGGGCGCGCCTGTTCGCGAGCGGCGAGGGCCTGCGCCTGGGCGCAGCGGATGTCGACGCATTGCTGCCGGCGCTCCGCCCGTTGTTCGGCGATGCCGGCATGCCCATCGACGGGCCGCATCCGTCGCGCTGGTACCTGCACATCGCGCCGGGCGCCGTGCTGCCGGCGTTCCCGGAACCCGACGACGCACTGGGGGTCGACCTGGGCGACGCGGTCGTCGATGCTGCCGACGACGCGAATGCACGGCGCTGGCGCGCGCTGCTCAGCGAGGCGCAGGTCGTGCTCCACAACCATCCCTGGAACGCGCGCCGTGCCAGGGAAGGCAAGCCGCCGGTGAACTCGCTGTGGTTCTGGGGCGGTGGCGCGTTGCCCGATCGCATCGCGACGCGGTTCGCCAGCGTGGCGTCGAACGACGTGCTGGTGCGTGGCCTCGCCGCGCGCGCGGGACTCGAAGCAGGAGCGCGCCCCGAAGCGTTCGTGATGCCGCCCGCCAGCGACGCATTGCTGGACGCAGGCGCGGAGGCCGATCCCGGATCGCTGTCAACGCAGTGGCTGTTGCCCGCACTCCAGGCGGTGCGGCGCGGCAGCCTGGAGACGCTGACCCTGGACTTCGCGGACGGCGCGCGCTTCGACCTGCGTGCCGGCCAGCGCTGGCGGCTTTGGCGCCGGCCGCTGCGCTCGCTCGCCTGATCGCGACGCCTACAGCACGCCGGGCACCAGCGCCCGCGTGCGGCCCATGTAGTCGCGGTAGCGCTCGCCGAAGCGCTGCGTGAGCCACGCTTCCTCCACGCGCAACTTGCGCCAGAACGACGCAGCGACGATCGCCACGGCCAGCAGGCCGCGCCAGTCGCCGACCATCAGCGCATTGCCCAGGAACAGCAGCAGCAACCCGCTGTAGATGGGATGGCGCACATGGCGGTACGGGCCGGCTTCGATCAGCTCGTGGTCCTGCTTCAGCGCCACGACGCTGCTCCAGTTGCTGCCCAGCAGCCAGCGCGACCAGATCGCCAGGGCCGCACCGGCCACGCATGACGCCAGGCCGATACCATAGACGGGCAGCGAATGCGGAACGAATTGCTCGCGCAACACGCTGTCGCCGAACCACTCGCCCGGGCCGAGCAGCGAGAACGCGATCGCCAGCGGCAACCAGTAGGCGAGAAGGCGCAGCGCGCGCGGTTCGATCTGCTCGGTCCGCTTCGCGCGATGCGCGCTCCACGCCCAATACGCCAGCACGGCGCCCCACGAGAGCCGCAGGCCTGCCGTGGCGAAAAGGGGCATGCTCATCGTTGTCCTCCGGCAAGGGTCGGGATCGGCGCGCGGCTGCGTGCATGTTGCGGCATCGCCTTGAGTCCGAACAGCGGCCGCAGCACGCGGTTGCGGCGGACAACGAACTCGTGCAGCAGCAGGCAGCCTGCCACCGTTCCGCCGACCACGCCCGCGGATTCCGCCACGGGGCCGAGATGCAGCGGGATCAGCCGGTACGCCAGCACGATGATCAGGGTCTGGTGCAGCACATACCAGGAGAACACGGCCTCGGTGCAGTAAGGCAGCCAGCGGAATGGCCGGTCGAGCCACGCGCGACCCCAGCCGAAGATCGCCAGCAGCATGCTCCAGGTGTAGAGCGCACGGGCGCAGTGCTCGATGCCCGACCACGGCACCTCCAGCGCCCATGGAGGTAGCGGCCCCGCGGGCGGATGGCGCCCGATCCAGCGCAGGCCGAGTTCGACGCCGATGCCCAGCGCCGCCACTGCGAGCGTGGTCCAGCGATTGCGCTCCATCCACGCCCAGAACCAGCCGTTGGCGGCCAGCACGTATCCGAGCAGGAACAGCGGCAGCGATTCCGCATGCACGGTCCAGTCGCCGACCAGTGCATGGGTTTCGGGATACCGGGGGGCTACCCACGCCTGCACGAACGTCAGCCAGGCGAAGGGAAGGAGCCACAGCAGGGCGCTGGCGGCGCCCCGCGCGCGGGTGCCCGCGAGCGCTGCTGCGGCGCGCCGCAACAGCGGCATCGCGACGAGCAGCAGCAGGGTGTAGGGCAGCAGGTAGGCCAGGTACCAGAGGTGGTTCCAGGTGATGCCGTGCTCCCAGCCGCTGAAGCTGCCCTCCGGCCACGGGCGCACCTGCCAGTAGCGCAGGAAGAACGCGCCGACGCCGGGGGCTACGTGGCCGTTGGCGCGTCCCTCGCAGTACGCCTGGATCGCGACCACGAAGAACATGCCGAAGAGCAGCGGCAACAGCAGCCGCCAGGTGCGGGCCAGGGCGAAGGACAGGCGCCGGCCTTCCACCCGGGCCAGGCCGATCGCGATGCCCGAGATCACGAACAGCAGCGGCATCCGCCAGCGGTTGAGCACGATCATCGGCCATTGCAGCCATTCGGCCTGATGGCTGCTCTTGATGTGGAAGCCCCAGTCGGCGACGTTGACCATCGCGCAGTGGTAGAGGATCAGGAGGGCGAAGGCGAATACGCGCAGGGCGTCGATATCGTGGCGGCGTTGCATGCGGGTCCGTTCCGGTGGCGTGCTGCGATTCGGCCGGCTGGGCGCCGGTGCCGCCAGCGGGAGGTGACGCGCCGCGGCCCCCCGGGGACGGATTGCGGACCGCGGGGACGAACGGTTGCGGCGGCGGCCCGCCTTCCGGCGACAATGCGCGGATGACGATCGACCAGCAGACCGCCTCCCGCGACGCCGGTGCCTGGGAGCGATACCGCCCGTGGCGGCCATGGATCGAACCCGGCTACTGGATCCTGCAGTTCCTGGTCTCGGCGATCGCCAACAGCATCACCGTGAACATGGACGTCCGTCGCCTCGACCTTGCCTTCGAGGCCTGGCAGCCGGCGGTCTGGGAAACCAGCAGCAGCCTGGTGGCCTTGGCGCTGGTGCCGGCGGTGGCCTGGTTCACCCGGCGCTGGCCGCTGCACCTGGACAACTGGCAGCGACGGTTCCCCGCCTGGCTGCTGGCGAGCGTCGCGTGGTCGGCGCTGCACGTGGCCGGGATGGTGGCGCTGCGCAAGCTCGCCTATGCCAGCGTCGGCGACAGCTACGACTTCGGCCCGTGGTGGCACGAGTTCGCCTACGAATACCTGAAAGACGTGCGCAGCTTCGCCGGCACGGCCTTGCTGATGGAGGCCTACCGCCTGCTGCTGCGACGGATGCAGGGCGAGGCGAGCCTGCTGTCGGCGCCCGACGACGGGGCACCGGTCGAAGCGCTGGAACGTCCGGACCGCTTCCTCGTGCGCAAGCTGGGTCGCGAGTTCCTGGTGTCCGCCACCGACATCGAATGGCTGCAGGCCTCGGGCAATTACGTGAACCTGCGCGTGCGCGGCCACGACTATCCGCTGCGCAGCACGATCGCCGGGATCGGGGAACGCCTGGATCCGGCGCGGTTCGCCCGCATCCACCGCAGCTACATCGTCAACCTCGACCAGGTCGCCTCGATCGAGCCGCTCGATACCGGCGACGCCCGCGTGCACCTGCGCGATGGCGGGGTGCTGCCCTGCAGCCGCCGCCAGCGCGAGGCCTTGCGCGACCGGCTGGCCCCGGCGCGAGCGCCGGCCGCCTAGGCCGCTCTGCTAGAATTTGCAGCCTTTCGCGACAACGCCGCACCCGGCGAACGACGACACGACATGATCGAACTCAATCCCGTCCGCCAGCGCATCGCCGACCTTCGTGGCCGGCTGGATGCGCTGAGGGGGTATCTTTGACTACGACACCAAGGTAGAGCGGCTCGAGGAAGTCAACCGCGAGCTCGAGAACCCCGACATCTGGAACGATTCGGAGCGCGCGCAGGCGCTGGGCCGCGAGCGCTCGCTGCTCGACAAGACCGTCAACGGCATCCGCGACCTGAAGGAAGGCCTGGCCGGCGCCGACGAGTTGCTGGAACTGGTCGAGGCCGAGGACGACGAGGACACCGCCAACGCGATCGTCGCCGACGTCGAGCGCTATGCGCGCGGCGTCGACCAGCTCGAGTTCCAGCGCATGTTCTCCGGCAAGATGGACGCCAACGCCGCGTTCGTCGACATCCAGGCGGGCGCGGGCGGCACCGAGGCGCAGGACTGGGCGGAAATGCTGCTGCGCATGTACCTGCGCTGGGCCGAGTCGCGCGGCTGGAAAACCGAACTGATGGAAGTCAGCGGCGGCGACGTCGCCGGGATCAAGTCGGCGACCTTCCGGGTCGAGGGCGATTACGCCTACGGCTGGCTCAAGACCGAGATCGGCGTGCACCGCCTGGTGCGCAAGTCGCCGTTCGATTCCGACAACCGCCGGCATACCTCGTTCACCTCGGTGTTCGTGTCGCCGGAAGTCGACGACGACATCGAGATCGACATCAACCCGGCCGACCTGCGCACCGACGTCTACCGCTCCTCGGGCGCCGGCGGCCAGCACGTCAACAAGACCGAATCCGCGGTCCGCATCACCCACATCCCGACCAATACCGTCGTGGCCTGCCAGACCGGGCGCAGCCAGCACCAGAACCGCGACACCGCGATGAAGATGCTGGCGGCCAAGCTCTACGAACTGGAAGTGCAGAAGCGCAACAGCGAGAAGGATGCGCTGGAGGCGACCAAGTCCGACATCGGCTGGGGCAGCCAGATCCGCAACTACGTGCTCGACCAGAGCCGGATCAAGGACCTGCGCACCGGCATCGAGCGCAGCGACACCCAGAAGGTCCTCGACGGCGACCTCGACGAGTTCGTGGAAGCCAGCCTGAAGTCCGGGCTGGAGGCCGGCGCGAAACGCAGCGATGCTGCCTGACGCGCCGAACCCCGACTCGATGCCACGACCGCCGCAGACCGATCCCATGACCGACGCCGACACCCAGCCGCAGATGGACGAAAACCACCTGGTCGCCGAACGCCGTGCGAAGCTTTCGGCGCTGCGCGGGCAGGGGATCGCATTCCCGAACGACTTCCGTCGCGTCGACCACGCCGGCGACCTGCAGGACGAGTTCGCCGACGCCGACCGCTGGACCAACGAAGCGCTCGAAGGCGGTGGCCGCCGCGTCGCGATGGCTGGCCGCCTGCTGGCCAAGCGGGTCATGGGCAAGGCCGCGTTCGGGACGATCCAGGACGTTTCCGGCCGCATCCAGCTGTTCCTGCAATCGGCGACGCTGGGCGACGCGTACGAGGCCTTCAAGGGCTGGGACGTCGGCGACATCGTCGCGGTCGAAGGCACGCTGATGCGCACGAAGACCGGCGAGCTGTCGGTCAAGGCGCACGCGCTGCGCCTGCTGGTGAAGTCGCTGCGTCCGCTGCCGGACAAGTGGCATGGCCTGGCCGACGTCGAGCAGCGCTATCGCCAGCGTTACGTCGACCTCATCGTGACGCCCGAGGCGCGCGAGGTGTTCGTCAAGCGTTCGCGCATCGTCGCCGGCATCCGCCGCTGGCTCGACGCGCGCCGCTTCCTCGAAGTCGAAACGCCGATGATGCATTACATCGCCGGCGGCGCCACCGCGCGGCCGTTCACCACGCACCACAACGCGCTCGACCTGGACCTGTTCCTGCGCGTCGCGCCGGAGCTGTACCTCAAGCGCCTGGTGGTCGGCGGCTTCGAGCGCGTGTACGAGATCAACCGCAACTTCCGCAACGAAGGCGTCAGCACGCGCCACAACCCCGAGTTCACGATGCTCGAGCTGTACGAGGCCTATGCCACGTACGAAGGGATCATGGACCTCACCGAAGCGCTGATCCGCGACGTCGCCGTCGAGGTCGCCGGTACCGCGGCGCTGCAGTGGGACGGGGAAGCGATCGACCTCGGCCCGCGTTTCCGCCGCTGGAAGCTGGAAGAAGCGGTGCGCGAGCTCAACCCGGAAATCTCGATTGCCGACTGCCGCGACCGCGACGCGCTGGCTGCGCATTGCGCGCGCCTGGGCGTCCACGTGAAGCCTGGCCATGGCTGGGGCAAGCTGCTGCTCGAGATCTTCGAGAAGACCGTGGAAGGTGGCCTCGTCCAGCCGACCTTCATCACCCATTACCCGGTGGAAGTCTCGCCGCTGGCGCGAGAGTCCGACACCGAGCCGGGCATCACCGACCGCTTCGAGCTGTTCGTCGGTGGCAAGGAACTGGCGAACGGCTTCTCCGAGCTCAACGATCCCGAGGACCAGGCCGCGCGCTTCCGCGCCCAGGTCGAGGCGAAGGCTGGTGGCGACGACGAGGCCATGCACTACGACGCCGACTACATCCGCGCGCTCGAGGTGGGCCTGCCGCCGACCGGCGGCCTGGGCATCGGCATCGACCGCCTCGTGATGCTCGTCACCGATTCGGGCTCGATCCGCGACGTGCTGCTGTTCCCGTACATGCGGCCCGAGCCGGGCCAGTAGCACGGACATCCGTCGGGCCCGCCCGGGGGGCTTGCCCCGGAACCGGCATCGCGGCCACCATGGCCGGCATCGGGGATTGCCCCGGCGCCGGGGGAGCGCGCCTTGAACATCGTCATCGTCGACGACCAGACGTCAGCCCGGACGATGCTTCGGCACATCCTCGAGGACATCGGCCCCGAGATCGAGGTGCATGACTTCGGCGACCCGCTCGAGGCGCTGGCCTGGTGCAACCGCGACCGGCCCGACCTGCTGCTGCTCGACTACCGCATGCCAGGCCTGGACGGACTGGAATTCGCGCGGCGCTTCCGCACCACGCTCACGCATCGCGACGTGCCGATCGTGCTGGTGACCGTCGTAGGCGACGAGCCGGTGCGCCAGGCCGCGCTGGATGCCGGCGTGATCGATTTCCTGGTCAAGCCGATCCGCCCGCGCGAACTGCGCGCGCGTTGCCGCAACCTGCTGCAGCTGCGCCAGCAGAGCGAATCGGTCAAGCAGCGCGCGCTGTCGCTGGAACAACGCTTGTTGTCGAGCATGCACGAGATCGAGGAACGCGAACGCGAGACGCTGGCGCGCCTGGCGCGCGCGATCGAATACCGCGACGCCGGCACCAGCGCCTACCTCGAGCGCATGGCGCGCGTCGCGGGACTCATCGCCGAAGGGCTGGGCCTGCCCGAAGACGAGGTGCGCACGATCGAGCTGGCGGCACCGCTGCACGACATCGGCAAGATCGCGATTCCCGATGCGATCCTGCTCAAGCCCGGCCCCCTGGAACCGCACGAACTCGAACACATGCGCCGGCACCCGCGCATCGGCTACCAGCTGCTCGCCGACAGCCCGAACCGGTTCATCCAGACCAGCGCGACGATCGCTTTGTGCCACCACGAACACTACGACGGCAGCGGCTATCCCGACGGCCTGGCCGGCGAGGAGATCCCGCTGGCCGCGCGCATCGTCACCGTCGCCGACGTGTTCGATGCGTTGATCTCGCCGCGCCCGTACAAGAACGCGTGGACCATCGAGGCGGCGCTGCAATACCTCGACGAGCAGCGCGGCCAGCTGTTCGATCCCGCTTGCGTGGACGTGCTGCTGCGCGAACGGGAGCGGCTGAACCAGATCTGCGAGCGGACTTCGGTCCCCGCGCTGAAGCCCGCCATGGAGTGACCGCAGGCGAGGGCGGGGCGGACGGCAAGCGCCGCGGGACCGGTTCCACCCCTCGTTGAATCGATGCTAAGGTGCCACGGAGTACGGTTTCCGCCCAATGAAACCGGATAGGGTGGCGGCGCCGGACATCGCCAGGCCGAGGGAGCCCGCGCGGTGGCCGCGACCGCCCGTGGGGTCCACATGCGGAAACTGGTAGCCATCACCGGCCTGGGAGTGATCTCCCCGGTCGGCCTCGACGTTCCCTCCGTCGCCGCTTCGCTCCGCGAGGCGCGTTCCGGCGTGCGCCTCGTGCATGCACCGCCGATCGAACGTGGATTCCCGGCCGGTGCGGTCGACGCCTCCTTCGAGGACCGGTTCACCAAGCTCGAGCTGCCGTTCCTCGACCGCTGCCAGCAGATGGCCGTGCTTGCGGCCGGGCAGGCGATCCGCGAGGCCGGGTTCGAGTCGTTCGCCGGGTTCGGCCAGCGCGCCGGCGTCTACTACGGCAACGTCAACGGCGGTTCAGCCACGGGACAAGCCTGGGTCGAGCAGCTGCTGCAACAGGGCAAGCAGGTGTCGCGTCCGTTCACCGCGATGGCGATCATGGGCAACGCGGGCGCCGCGCAGGTCGCGATCCGGCACCAAGTGCTCGGGCCCGTGATCTCGAACGCGACCGCGTGCGGGTCCTCCGGCGTCGCCATCGGCGAGGCCGCGCGCGCGATCGCCGACGGCTACCTCGACGTCGCCGTCGCGGGCGGCGCGGAGGCGCCGCTGGCGGCGATGATCATGGGCGTGTTCCAGGGCACGCGCGCGATGTCGGCGCCCGATCCGGAGGATGTGTCGCGGACCTGCAAACCGTTCGCGCGCAACCGTTCCGGACTGGTGATGGGCGAAGGTTCGGCCTTCGTCGTCCTCGAGGACGCCGGGCGCGCGCACGCGCGTGGCGCGCGCTGCCACGCCTACCTTACCGGCTACGGCGTATCCAGCGACGCGCACCACATCGGCATGCCCGCGACCGAGGGCCAGGTGCGGGCGCTCCGCGCAGCGCTCGCCGACGCCGCACTCGACGCAGGCGAGGTCGGCTACGTCAATGCGCACGCGACGGCGACCGATGGCGGCGACGTGATCGAGGCCGCTGCACTGCGCGAAGTGTTCGGCGCCGGCCCGCACGATGCCTGGATGTCGTCGACCAAGTCGGTGCACGGGCACCTGCTGGGCGCCACCAGCGCGCTCGAATTGCTGATCACCATCGTGGCCATGAACGAATCGCTGCTGCCGGCAAGCGCGAACCTCGAGGATCCCGATCCGCGCTGCGAACTCCGCCACGTCGGCGTGCGGCCCCGCGAAGGCCACGATTTCGCCCACGCCGTGTCCTTTTCCTGCGGATTCGGCGGCACCAACGTCGCGCTCGTCGTCTCCCGCGATCCTGCTTCCCGCCAAGCTGCCTAGAACCGCCTTTCCCGCCACTGATCCCTGAGCACCCACCGGAGCCGCCCATGAACGCTGTCGTCCTGCAACACCCGCAATTCGCCTCGATGCGCCCGCAGTCGCGCCTGTCCACCGAAACGAGGGCCCTGCGCGCCGACGCCCTCTGGATCACGCTCGGCAAGGATGCCGATACCGGCCTGCAGAACTTCACCCCGGCCCTGGTGCAGGAATTCCGCGGCCTGCTCGCCGGGCTGCACGACCGCCGCAATGCCACGCCCGTGCCGGACTACCTGGTCGTCCAGTCGGCCGACCCGGCGTACTTCAGCATGGGCGGCGACCTGCGCTTCTTCCGCGATTGCATCCAGCGCCGCGATACGTCCGCGCTGCGCGACTACTCCATGCGCTGCCTGGAGCTGTTGCTGTCCTGGAGCGCCCGTGCCGACGACACCACGACCTCGGTCGCGCTCGTCCAGGGCCGCGCGCTCGGCGGCGGCTTCGAGATGGCACTCAGCATGGATTACCTGATCGCCGAGGAACACAGCAGCTTCGGCTTCCCCGAGATCATGTTCGGCCTGTTCCCGTGCACCGGCGCCATGGGCCTGCTCGCGCCACGGATCGGTGCGCGCGCCGCCGAACGGATGATGACCAACAAGAAAATCTATTCGGCCGTGGAGCTCTACGACCTGGGGCTGGTCGACGAGATCTGCGCTACCGGCGAGGGCGAGCTGGCGGTGGAGCGTTTCGTCGCCAACCATTCCTCGCGGCTCAAGGCGCGGGTCAAGGTGCAGCAGAGCCGGTACCGCAACAGCCCGCTCGATCGCGTCGAAGGCGTGCGCATCGTCGAGGACTGGGTCGAGACCGCCATGCGCCTCACCCCCGAGGAGTTGCGCGCGATGGACATGCTGATCCTGATGCAGGCGCGCGAAGCTGCTTCGGCGTCGGCGGAGCGGCAGGCGGCCTGAGGATCAGCGCGCGGCGTTCGCCGCTTCGGCGGCGGCGAGCGACTGGCGCAGCGCATCCAGCGCGGCCAGGCTGAGGTCGGCGGTCTTGCGCAGGTCGGCGTGGCGCTCGCGCGTCGTCGCCTCCAGCTCGCGCTGGCTGATCGTCATCAGGCGGTCGGCGATGGCGCCCAGGCGCACGGCGCCCACGCTGAGCGCGACACCACGCATCGCATGCGCGTGGCGATGCACCGCGGAAAGATCGCAGGCGAGCAGGGCGCCCGACAGCGACTGGTCGATGCGCTCGATGTCCGCGACGCCGTCGGCGATCATCCGGCACAGGAATTCGGGCGTGTCGCGGACCTCGCGCAGCGTCTCGATCGCCGCCGGGTCCAGGTATTCGACCGGAACCGGTCGCAGGTGCTGCGCCGGCCGCGGCTGCGGCGTGGCGACGACGACGCCTTCGTCGGGAAAACCGGCCGCGATGGCCGCGCGCAGCTTGTCGAAGGTCACCGGCTTGTAGATGACGCCCGCCGCGCCCAGGGCCTCCAGCCGCTGCGCGGTGAGCGCGGATGTGTCGGCGGTGACGAACCACGTGGGCGCGACCTGGATGCGTCCGAACCGGTAGGTCTCGTACACCGTGGCGCCATCCATGTCCTGCATGTTGAAGTCGAGCAGTACCAGGTCGAAGTCGGCCGTCGCCAGCGCCTCCAGCGCGGCTTCGCCGGATTCGACCGCGGTCACCGCGTGCTCGTCGCGCGCCAGCATCTCGGCCAGCAGGTGCAGGTTGCTGCCATTGTCGTCGGCGACGAGGATCCGCTTGCCGCGGACCACCCGCGCCGGGGCAGCCGGTGCCGCCGCCGGCGGCTGTTCCGGGAGCGTCCGGACCATGCGCAGGTCGAACCAGAACCGCGTCCCTTCGCCCTGTGCGCTCTCCAGGTGCAGTTCGCCGCCCATGCGGCGCACGTGCGCCAGCGCGATGGACGTGCCGAGCCCGGTACCGCCGTACTTGCGCACGGGGCCGGTCTCCACCTGGAAGAAGGGTTCGAAGATCTTCTGCTGCACGGCCTCGGGAATGCCGATGCCGGTGTCCTGGACGCTGAAGCGCAGCCGGTACGCCGCGTCGTCCTGTTCGAGCAGTGCCACCTGGATGGCCACGGAACCGGACGGCGTGAACTTCACCGCGTTGCCCGCGAGGTTCATCAGGATGCTGTTGATCGCGTAGGCGTCGCCCATCACGGCACCGGAAATGCGCGGGTCCACTTCGGCCGACAGCGCCAGCTGCTTGGCCGCGGCGATCGGCGCGAGCGTGCCGGCGACGTGGTCGGTGACCTGGCGCAGGTCGAAGGCGATTTCCTGGTGCGCATCGCGGCCGGACTCGATCCGCGACAGGTCGAGCAACTGCTTGATCTCGAGGTCCAGCCCCAGGGCGAGGTCGACGATCGAGCGGGCGCGCTGCGAGCTGTCGGTCTCGCGGCTCTGGGCCTCGATCAGCGATGCGGTGGAGACGATGCCGGTGAGCGGCGTGCGCAGTTCGTGGCTGACCTTCGCCAGCAGCTGCGACTTGGCGAGGCTGGCGCGTTCGGCGGCATCGCGCGCGGCCTGCACCTTGCGGATCAGCGAGCCTGCGTACAGCGGGACCACCAGCAGCAGCACGATGTGGGACATCGCGAAGAACGGTTGCGCGCGCCAGATCGGCGACAGGCCGGCGACCACGCCCAGGCCCAGGATCGAGACGGCCTGGCAGACGTGCATTGCCGTGGCGCCGATGCGAAAGCCGAAGCCGAGGATGGTGAACAGGTAGAAGCCGACGATCACCAGGGAGGACTGGCCTGCGATGTACAGCCACACCGTCACGACCAGCGGATCGATGACGGCCGTCGCCAGCACCTGGATCCGCGGTGGCAGCAGGTCGTAGCGCCGCGAGGCGTACACCGCGGCCACGGTGTAGCTCACGTACACGAAGGCGAACGTGGCGATCTCGAGGACGTTGGTGTCCGGATGGGTCGGGCCCCAGAACGCGAGCGCCACCAGCAGGACCACCTGCATCGCCAGCCCGAGCCGCAGCCGCAAGTTGGCTTGCGCCTGCACGCTCTGGATCATTTCGGGCAGATGCGACGGGGACAAGGGGGCGAATCTCCGTTTACGGTACGATACCCGGCCATCCCGTGCCGGTGCCGGCAGGGTACCCGCATACGGCGCCTGCAACGAGGGCCCGCCATCCCAGAATGGAGTTCCCAATGGACCGCCAGGAGATCCTGGAGCGCCTCAAGGCCTTGATCCACGAGCGCTTCGGCGTCGACACGGCAAGCATGGACGGCAGCACGACCCAGTCCCAGATCGGGATCGACTCGCTACTGCTGGTCGACATGATGCTCGACGTGGAGACCGAGCTCGGGTTCACGTTCGACTCCATGGACCTGCCCAGGAATCCCAGCCTCGACACCATCGTCGACCTGGTGCAACGCAACCTCGAGCAGAAACAGGCCTAGCGGCCCGACACCGCGGGACACGTCCGGGCAGGCCGGGTTTCCCCGGCCCACGCGAGCGCGGGTCAGCGCAGCTCGCGGCGCAGGATCTTGCCGACGTTGGTCTTCGGCAGCTCGGTGCGGAACTCGACGATGTGCGGCCGCTTGTAGCCGGTGAGGTACTCGCGCGCATACGCCTTCACGGCTTCGGCAGTGAGGTTCGGGTCCTTGCGAACGATCACCGCCTTGACCACCTCGCCGGAATGCTCGTCGGGGGCGCCGATCACCGCGACCTCGAGCACGCCCGGCATGCCGGCGAGCACGTCCTCGACCTCGTTCGGGTACACGTTGAAACCCGACACCAGGATCATGTCCTTCTTGCGGTCGACGATGTAGAAGAAGCCGCGTTCGTCCATCCGCGCCATGTCGCCGGTATGCAGCCAGCCCTCGGCATCGATGGTGGCGGCGGTCTCGTCGGGACGGTTCCAGTAGCCCTTCATCACCTGCGGGCCTTTCAGGCACAGCTCGCCGACTTCGCCCATCGCTACCAGGCGGCCGTCGTCGTCCTTCAGGCAGGCATCGGTGGAAGGGATCGGCATGCCGATCGAGCCGTTGTACTCGGGCAGGTCCATCGGGTTGATGCACGCGGCGGGCGAGGTCTCGGTGAGGCCGTAGGCCTCGACGAGCGTGCAGCCGGTGACCTGTTTCCAGCGTTCCGCCACCGGGCGCTGCACGGCCATGCCGCCGCCGAGCGTGAGCCGCAGCGAGGAGAAGTCGACCTGGTCGAAGCCTTCCGCGTGCAGGAGCCCGTTGAACAGCGTGTTGACGCCGGTGATCGCGGTGAAGCGCGTCTTCTTCAACTCCTTCACGAAACCGGGCATGTCGCGCGGATTGGTGATCAGGTGGTTGAGGCCGCCGAACTTGGTGAACACCAGCCCGTTCGCCGTCAGCGAGAAGATGTGGTACAGCGGCAGCGCGGTGATGATCACTTCCTCGCCCGGACGCAGGTTGCCGCCGACCCAGGCCGCCGCCTGCTCCATGTTCGCGACGAGGTTGCGATGCGTCAGCATCGCGCCCTTGGCGACGCCGGTGGTGCCGCCCGTGTACTGCAGGAAGGCGATGTCGCCCGAATCGATCTTTTCCCCGGGCACCGGATGGCGCGCACCGGCCGCGAGCGCATCGCGGAAGCGCACCGCGCCGGGCAGCGCGTAGCGGGGGACCATCTTCTTCACGTGCTTCACGACGAAATTCATGATCGCGCCCTTGGCGCCGCCGACCATGTCGCCCAGTCCCGTCGTCACGACGTGCTTCAGCGGCGAACCGGCGAACACCTCCTCCACGGTGTGGCCGAAGTTGTCGACCACGACTATTGCGCTCGCACCGGAATCGTCGATCTGGTGCTTGAGCTCGCGCGCGGTGTAGAGCGGGTTGACGTTGACCACCGTCATGCCCGCGCGGAGGATGCCGAAGGTCGAGATCGGGTACTGCAGGCAGTTCGGCATCATGATCGCGACGCGTTCGCCGCGGGCGAGGCCGAGTTCACCGCGCAGGTAGGCCGCGAACCGTGCGCTGAGCACGTCGAGTTCGGCGTAGGTGATGACCTTGCCGAAGCTGCTGAAGGCCGGGCGGTCCCGGAAACGGGCGATGGCGTCCTCGAGGACGGCGACGATCGACGGATAGGCGTCGGGGTCGATCTCGGCCGGAACGCCGGCCGGGTAGTTGGCCAGCCAGGGCCGCTCGGGGCTCATCGCGATGTCTCTCCCTCAACCGTCGCCGGCAGGATGCGCTGGCGTACGTTGCGCTTCGATTGGAGCATAGGCCCCCGGGACTGGCAAGGCAGTCCCGGGGCGCCGCAGGCTCAGGCCGCCTTCTTCGCGGCGAGCTGGCGCAACACGTAGTGCAGGATGCCGCCGTTGCGGAAGTATTCGACCTCCTTCGGCGTGAGCAGCAGCACCTTGGCCTCGAAGCGGGTTTCGCTGCCGTCGGCCTTGCGGGCGACGACGGTGGCCAGCTTGCCGGCGCCATCCTGCAGGCCGGTGATCTCCACCTGCTCGCTGCCGTCCAGGCCCAGCGTGCGCGCGTTCTCGCCGTCCTTGAACTGCAGCGGCAGGACGCCCATGCCGACCAGGTTCGAGCGATGGATGCGCTCGAAGCTCTCGGCGATCACCGCCTTGACCCCCAGCAGGATCGTGCCCTTGGCCGCCCAGTCGCGCGACGAGCCCGTGCCGTATTCCTTGCCGGCGAACACCACCAGCGGCGTGCCCTGCGCCTTGTACTGCATGGCCGCGTCGTAGATCGACATCTTCTTGCCGCTGTCGTCGCCGCTGCCGTGGAAGACGGTGTTGCCGCCTTCCTCGCCGCCCAGCATCAGGTTCTTGATGCGGATGTTGGCGAAGGTGCCACGCACCATGACGTCGTCGTTGCCGCGGCGCGAACCGTAGCTGTTGAAGTCCGCCGGCTGCACGCCGCGCGACTGCAGGAAGCGGCCCGCCGGCGAGTCCTTCTTGATGTTGCCGGCCGGCGAGATGTGGTCGGTGGTGATCGAATCGCCGAACAGGCCGAGCACGCGCGCGCCGTGGATGTCGTCGATCGAGCCGACGTGCATCGTCATGCCCTCGAAGTAGGGCGGGTTCTTGATGTAGGTGGACGCCTCGTCCCACGCATAGCTCTCGCCTTCCGGCGAAGCGATCGCGGCCCAGCGGCTGTCGCCCTTGAACACGTCCGCGTAGTTGCGGGCGAACATCTCCGGGCCGACGGTCGCGGCGATCAGGTCGCCGATGTCCTTATTGGTCGGCCAGATGTCGCGCAGGTACACGTCCTGCCCGTCGCTGCCCTTGCCGAGCGGCTGCCTGGTCAGGTCGATGTCGACGGTGCCGGCGATCGCGAACGCGACCACCAGCGGCGGCGAGGCGAGGTAGTTCATCTTCACTTCGGGATGCACGCGGCCCTCGAAGTTGCGGTTGCCCGAGAGCACCGCGGCGACGGCCAGGTCGTTCTCGGCGATGCCCTGCGAGACGGCCTGCGGCAGCGGACCGGAGTTGCCGATGCAGGTGGTGCAGCCGTAGCCGACGACGAAGAAGCCGAGCTTCTCGAGGTCGGCGAGCACGCCGGCCTTCTTCAGGTAATCGGTCACCACCAGCGAGCCCGGGCCGAGCGAGGTCTTGACCCACGGCGCGGCCTTCAGGCCCTTCGCCGCGGCGTTGCGGGCGAGCAGGCCCGCGCCCAGCATCACCGCGGGGTTGGAGGTGTTGGTGCACGAAGTGATCGCCGCGATCACCACCGAACCGTCGGTGAGCTGGTGCTCGCCGTCCTCGAGGCGGATCTTCGAGACCGGCTTGGCAGCGAGGCGATCGGCCTGCGGCTGGTCGCCGCCTTCCGAATCGAGCTCGGCGATGGCGCAGCCGACCTTGCGGTTGGCGACGAGGCCGGCGACGTTGGTGCGGAAGTTGTCGCCGAGCTTCTCCAGCAGCACGCGGTCCTGCGGGCGCTTCGGGCCCGCCAGCGACGGCTTGACGTCGGCCAGGTCGAGCTCGAGCGTCGCGCTGTACTGCGCGTGCGGCGAATCCGGGGTGTGCCACAGGCCCTGCGCCTTCGCGTAGGCCTCGACCAGCGCGATCTGCTGCTCGCTGCGGCCGGACAGGCGCAGGTAGCGCACCGCCTCGGCGTCGATCGGAAAGATGCCGCAGGTCGCGCCGTATTCGGGCGCCATGTTGGCGATGGTCGCGCGGTCCGCCAGCGGCAAGTGCTGCAGGCCGTCGCCGTAGAACTCGACGAACTTGCCGACCACGCCCAGCGCTCGCAGCATCTGGGTGACGGTCAGCACCAGGTCGGTGCCGGTGGCGCCTTCGGGCAGCTTGCCGGTGAGGCGGAAGCCGACGACCTGCGGGATCAGCATCGACGACGGCTGGCCCAGCATCGCGGCTTCCGCCTCGATGCCGCCCACACCCCAGCCGAGCACGCCGATGCCGTTGATCATGGTGGTGTGCGAGTCGGTGCCGAACACGGTGTCCGGGAACGCGAGCAGCTCCCCGTCGACCTCGCGTTCCATCACCACGCGCGCCAGGTGCTCCAGGTTGACCTGGTGGACGATGCCGGTGTTGGGCGGCACGACCTTGAAGTTCTGCAGCGCCGACTGGCCCCAGCGCAGGAAGCTGTAGCGTTCCTGGTTGCGCTGGAACTCGATCTGGCCGTTGATGTCGAGCGCATCGGCGCGGCCGAATACGTCCACCTGCACCGAATGATCGATGACCAGTTCGGAGGGAATCAGCGGGTTGATCTGGTTCGGGTTGCCGCCTAGCTTGGCGACGGCGTCGCGCATCGCGGCGAGGTCGACCACGCAGGGCACGCCGGTGAAGTCCTGCAGCAGCACGCGCGCCGGCATGAACGCGATCTCGGTGTCCGGCTCGTCCTTCGGGTCCCACTTCGCGACCGCCTCGATGTGTGCCGGCAGCACAGTGACGCCGTCTTCGTGCCGGAGCAGGTTCTCCAGCAGGATCTTCATCGAGTAGGGCAGCTTCGCCAGGTCGAAGCGCTCGCCCAGCCGGGGCAGGCTGGAGTACGCGTAGGACTTGCCGTTGACGTCGAGGCGGGCGCGGGTGGCGAAGGAATCGGTCATGGGGGAACTCCTGGAGCAGGGATGCGGCCCTGGCGAAAGGCGTGCCGTCGTCGCCGACGGTCCAGCCCATAGTATGCCAGATTGCATATGGAAGGAAAAGTATGTATGTTCATTGCATACTTTATGCATGGGAGCTTTCGCCATGGAAGCCACGGTGGCCGAACGCGGACAGATCACGCTGCCCAAGGCGGTGCGCGATGCGCTGGGCCTGACCAAGGGCACGACGCTCAAGGTCGAACTGGAAGGCGGCCGGATCATCCTGCGCAAGGACGTGAGCGAAGCGCTGCGCAAGGTGCGGGGGCGCTTCCGGCTGGCCGAAGGGCACACCAGCACCGACGCGGCGATGCGCGCGATCCGCGGGCGCGCGCCCGGCGATCCGCTGGAATAAGGCGGAAGCGATGATCGCGGTCGACTCCTCGGTACTGTTCGACATCCTGATCGGCGATGCCGATTTCGCGGAAGCGTCGGAGGCCTGCGTCGGCAACGCGCTCGCGCACGACGAGGTCGTGGTCTGCGCCGCCGTCGTCGCCGAAGTGCAGGCGATGCTCGAGACCAGCGAGGACCTGATGGACATCCTGGCGTCGGTCGGCATCCGCTTCGAGCCGATGACCGAGTCGGCGGCGATGCGCGCGGGATACATGAACAAGCGGTACCGCTCGCGCGGGGGCCAGCGCAGCGAACGCGTCGCCGCCGACTTCCTCGTCGGCGCGCATGCGCTCATGCAGTGCAACGGCCTGATCACCCGCGATGCGGGCTTCTACCGCGACTACTTCAAGGGCCTGAAGCTGCTGGTGCCCGCGGCCTAGCGCGCGGACGACAACACGGCGTCGATCGCCTCCAGCATCGACCGCCTGCGCAACGGGAAGTCCCACAGCGAGCCGCCGACCTGCCGCCACAACACGGCCGCGCGCAGCGCGGACAACAGCGCGGCGCGGATTTCGGCAACCACGCCGGCCTGGCCGAGGTAGTGCGGGTTGCCCTGGACCATGACGCGGGGACGCAGGCCGCTCACGGTGGTCGAGTAGAGCGAACCCAGCGCCGCAAGCACGTCGGGGTGGGTGCTGCCCTTGCTGGCGGCCTCAGGCGCGATCCGCAGGATGCCGCCGTGCACGCGGCCGGCGGCCTCGTCCCGCACGAAACGCCGTTCCAGCTGCAGCACGGCGAAGCCAAGCCGGGGCAGGAGGGCATCGTCGGATTCGTTGCGAAGGTAGGCGCGCAGCAGGCGCAAGCCGGGGGCGACGGCATCGGTGTCGCCGAACACGGCGGCCGGCGATTCCGCGTCGATGCGGAACACGCTGTCCATCGCCGTCGCCAGTACGCCCGCGTCGGCGGCGCCGGTTTCGGCGATGCGGCGGACCTGCGCCAGGGCCTGGGCCATGCCGGCCAGGGCGAGCACGCGATCGTGGATGGTGCGGGACTGGCTCATGCGGCGTGCCTCGATTCGAGCGGTGCATCGGTGGAGGCGATCACGGCACCGCCGAGGCAGTGCTCGCCGTCGTACAACACGACGGACTGGCCGGGGGTGACGGCGCGCTGCGGCCGCGCGAACGCGACGCGCAGGCTGCCGTCGTCGCGCACTTCGACTTCGCAAGGCTCGGCGACCTGCCGGTAGCGCACCTGCGCCACGCAGCCGAAGCGGCCGGCGGGCGCGGTGCCGCCGATCCAGTGCGCGGCCTCGCTCCACAGCACTTCCGACTGCAGCCACGGGCTGTCGTGGCCCTGGTCGACGTAGAGCACGTTGCCCGCGACGTCCTTGCCCACGACGTACCACGGCGCCGCCGCGCGACCGCGCACGCCGCCGAGCTGCAGCCCGCCGCGCTGGCCGAGGGTGAAATAGAACACGCCCGGATGCTCGCCGAGGCGACGCCCCTGCGGGTCGCGGATCTCGCCCGGCTTCGCCGGCAGGTAACGCGCCAGGAAGCCGCGGAAGTCGCGTTCGCCGATGAAGCAGATGCCGGTGGAATCCTTCTTCGCCGCCGTCGGCAGCCCGGCGTCGGCGGCGATGCGCCGCACCTCGCCCTTGCGCAGGTCGCCCAGCGGGAAGCGCGTCGCCGCCAGCGCTTCCTGGCCTAGCAGATGCAGGAAGTAGCTCTGGTCCTTGTCGCGGTCGAGCGCGCGCAGCAACCGCCAGCGGCCGCCTTCCTGCGCGACGCGCGCGTAATGGCCGGTGGCGATGCGCCCGGCGCCGAGCGCGCGCGCCGCGTCGAGGAAATGGCGGAACTTGATCTCGCGGTTGCACAGCACGTCCGGGTTCGGCGTGCGGCCGGCGGCATACTCGGCGATGAAATGCGCGAACACGCCGTCCCAGTACTCGCGCGAGAAGTCGCGCACGTGCAGCGGGATGCCCAGGCGGCCGGAGACCGCGACCGCGTCGCGGCGGTCGTCGTCGGCGCGGCACTCGCCGCTGCCGTCGTCGGCCCAGTTGTCCATGAACATGCCGGCGACCGTTTCGCCGGCGCGCACGAGCAGCAGCGCGGCGACGGACGAATCGACGCCGCCGGACATGCCGACGATGGTGGAGGGCGCCGCCGCGGAAGTCGTCGTCGCCACGCTCAATCCACCTGCTGCAGCACCGACAGCGGCTGGCGCCGGCCGCCCAGCGCGTCGGCGACGACCTGCCAGACCAGTGGGCTGCGATGGCGCGCGCGTTCGGCCTGCAGTTCCGCCGGCGCAAGCCACAGCGCGCGTTCGATGCCGGTGTCGAGCGGGCGCTCCGGATGGTGGCGCAGCGGCTCGGCAAGGAAGGCGAAGCGCAGGTAGTGGCGCTGGGTCTCCGGCGCCTTCCACTGGTATGCGCCGATGAAGGCCGTCAGCCGCACGTCCCAGCCGGTTTCCTCCAGCGTCTCGCGCAACGCGGCCTCGGCCAGGCCTTCGTCGGGCTCGAGGTGGCCGGCTGGCTGGTTGATGACGAGGCCGCGGCCGTTGGCCTGCTCCTCGACGCACAGCAGGCGCCCGTCGCGCACCACCACCGTGGCGACGGTGACGTCGGGTTGCCAGAACCTGCCTTCGCGATAGCTCATGCGCGCCATTCTATAATCACGCCATGGCCAACCAACCCGGCAGCGAGCGCGACCATGGCGTGGCGGTGGAAACCACCCGCCCCGAGGTCGCGCGCCCGCCGCTCTACTCCGTGCTGCTGCTGAACGACGACTACACGCCGATGGACTTCGTGGTCGACGTGCTGGTGCGCTTCTTCGGCCTCAACATCGAGAAGGCCACCCAGGTCATGCTCCACGTCCACACCCGGGGCAGGGGGGTCTGCGGTGTGTTCACCCGCGAGGTCGCCGAGTCCAAGGTCGCGCAGGTGAACGAATACGCAAGGCTCAACCAGCATCCGTTGCTCTGCACGATGGAGAAGGCGTAGAAGGGGCTTGCGGGGGCGCCGCCGGCGCCCCATATCGGGGACAGGCGGCCCGACCGGGCCCGACGTTTCCAAGCGGAGGTTCCCCCCGATGTTCAGCAAGGACCTCGAGTACAGCATCGGCCAGTGCTACAAGCGCGCCCGCGAGGCGCGCCACGAGTACATGACCGTCGAGCACCTGCTGCTCGCACTGCTCGACAACCCCTCGGCCGAGGGCGTGCTCAAGGCCAGCGGCGCCGACTTCCCGCGCCTGCGGATCGAGCTCGAACAGGCCATCGAGAAGTCGGTGGTCAAGCTCGACCCCGAGGACGGCCGCGACACGCAGCCGACGCTGGGCTTCCAGCGCGTGCTGCAGCGCGCCGTCTACCACGTGCAGTCTTCCGGCAAGAAGGAAGTGACCGGCGCGAACGTGCTGGTCGCGATCTTCGGCGAGAAGGATTCGCACGCCGTCTATTACCTCAACCAGCAGGACGTGACCCGCCTGGACGCGGTCAACTACCTGTCGCACGGCATCGCCAAGCAGGGCGGCGAGGAATCGCGCCAGGAAGAAGGCGTGCATGGCGAGAACGGCGCCGAAGCCGCGGAAGGCAAGGGCGACGCGCTCGCCGAGTTCGCCAGCGACCTCAACGCGCTCGCGCGCGAAGGCAAGATCGATCCCCTGGTCGGCCGTGCGGAAGAGATCGAACGCACCATCCAGGTACTGTGCCGCCGGCGCAAGAACAACCCGCTGTACGTCGGCGAGGCCGGCGTCGGCAAGACCGCGCTCGCCGAAGGCCTGGCCAAGCGCATCGTCGACGGCGAGGTGCCGGAGGTCCTGGCCGACGCGGTGATCTATTCGCTCGACCTCGGCGCGCTGGTCGCGGGCACCAAGTACCGCGGCGATTTCGAGAAGCGCCTCAAGGGCGTGCTCGCCGCGCTGAAGAAGGTGCCGGGCGCGATCCTCTTCATCGACGAGATCCACACGATCATCGGCGCGGGTTCCGCGTCGGGCGGCACGATGGACGCGTCGAACCTGATCAAGCCCGTGCTCGCTTCCGGCGAACTGCGCTGCATCGGCTCGACGACGTTCCAGGAATACCGCGGCATCTTCGAGAAGGATCGCGCGCTCGCGCGGCGCTTCCAGAAGATCGACATCGTCGAACCCACGGTGGGCGAGGCGATCGAGATCCTGCAGGGCCTCAAGCCGAAGTACGAGCAGCACCACGGCGTGACCTACGCCGACGACGCGATCAAGGCCGCGGTGGACCTGTCGGTGCGCCACATCGGCGACCGCCTGCTCCCGGACAAGGCGATCGACGTGATCGACGAGGCCGGCGCGCGGCAGCGGCTGCTGCCGGAGGACGCGCGCAAGCAGCTGATCGACGTCGAGGAGATCGAGACGATCGTGGCGCGCATGGCGCGGATCCCGGCCAAGCAGGTCAGCGCTTCGGACAAGGACGTGCTGGCGCACCTGGAGCGCAACCTGAAGATGGTGATCTTCGGGCAGGACGCCGCGATCGGCACGCTGACCAGCGCGATCAAGCTGGCGCGCTCCGGCCTGGGGAACCCGGAGAAGCCGATCGGCAACTTCCTGTTCGCCGGCCCGACCGGCGTCGGCAAGACCGAGGTCACGCGGCAACTCGCGCTGCAGCTGGGCATCGAGCTGGTGCGCTTCGACATGAGCGAATACATGGAGCCGCACTCGGTGTCGCGCCTGATCGGCGCGCCCCCGGGCTACGTCGGCTTCGACCAGGGCGGCCT
>DATJDY010000254.1:0-2048 GCA_035497155.1 Luteimonas sp. | reverse complement strand
GCCGACGAGCGTGAGCCGCGCGCCCGGTTCCTCCCGCCAGACCAGCGGCATGATGTCGCGCACCAGCCATGCGGCGGTATCCACGTTCGGGGGATGCGCGAATCCGGCGACGAACAGGATGGCTTCGCGCCCGTCCGGCGTCGCGTCGGTGGCGAAGCGGTCGTACGCGTAGGCCGTGATCGCGCGCGCATCCACGCCCGGCTCGAGCTCGCGAACGCGCGCCGCCTCTTCGCCGGACGGATACAGGACGACGTCGACCCCGCGCCACAACGCGCGCTCCTGCTGCTCCATCTCGCGGATGTCGCGGGAGTCCGCGTTGCCGCCGGTCACGCCGGCCTGCTCGCGCATGCGCAGGAAATGCAGGTCATGGCCGTAGTACGCCACCCGTGCGCGGCCGTGGCGCCGGATCTCCGGCAGGTATCGCGGCGCGATGTGCGGGCGCGACAGCAGCACGGCGTCGATGGACGCGCCGTTCTCCTCCATGTACTTCCCGAAGCGGCGCTTCCACCGCGTCCCGTGCAGGACCTCGACGCCCATCGCCTGCAGCGCGGGCGCATATTCCGGATCGAGGTGCAGGTTGTCGGGCCAGAACTTGACCACGCATCCCGCCTCCACCAGGCGCCGCAGGAACGCGAACATCGTGCGCGAGCCTGCGTCGCGGTCCGGTTGCGGCACGTAGTGGTCGACCACCAGCACCACCGGGCGCGACCAGGCACGGTCCCGCGCGCGCAGGATCTCCTGGCCGTTGGGGTAGTGCTGCGCCAGGGCGCTGCGCCAGCGCTCCAGGAACTTCTGCTGGTTGGCGACCTGGTAGGCCTTGATGCCGCTGCCGGTATCGGTGCCGTGCGAGATGCCTTCGTGGTGCACGACGGTCGAGAACGGCGTGTAGTACACCTCGCGGCCGGCGGCGCGCACCTGGAACGCGAGGTCCGAGTCCTCGCAATAGGCCGGCGCGTAGCGCTCGTCGAATCCGCCCAGCGCGCGGAACAGCGCCAGCGGCAGCAGGATCGACGCGCCCGAGCAGTAGTCGGCCTTGCGCACGTAGTTGAACTCCGGCGCCGACGGGTCGCCGAGCCGGCCGTAGTTCCACGCCGAGCCGTCGCGCCAGAGGATGCCGCCGGCTTCCTGCAGCCTGCCATCCGGGTAGACGAGCTTCGAACCCGCCATCCCCGCGTCCGGGTGCCGGGCGAAGACGTCGACGAGCGCGTCGAGCCAGCCGGGCATCACTTCCGTGTCGTTGTTGAGGAAGCAGACGTATTCGCCGCGCGCCAGCTGCAGCGCCTGGTTGCAGGACTTCAGGAAGCCGAGGTTGGTGGCGTTCTCGTGGTAGCGCAATCCGGGGACATGGCGCAGGCGCTCCATCTCCGGATCGCCCGACTGGTCCTCGATCACGATGATTTCGCGCGTGGTGCGGTCGGGCAGCGCGTGCAGCGAACGCAGGCAGGCAGCGGTATAGCCGAGCTTGCCGTACGCCGGGATCACGATCGACACGACCGGATGCCCATGCTCGGCGAAAGCGACGCCTTCCAGCGGATCCTTGCCGGGAGCGTGGGCATCGGCCTGCGCAGCGCCGGGCATTCCGACGGCAGGCACTTCGACGCCGCGCGTTTCGGCGGCAGGGATCGGCGGCACGACACCCGTGCTGCGTCCCGTCGCCTTCGCAACCAGCCAGCGCAACGGTGCGGTCAAGCGCCAGGAGCGCGACGCGAGCACGGTCCGCAAGTCCCGTTCCAGGTCGTCGGCGCGGTGCCGTTGGCCTTCCATCGCTGCCGAGGACCGCTCGGCTTCCGCGCGCGCCTCCCGGTGCGCGTGGCGCGCGTCCTGCAGCTCGCTTTCCAGCGATTGCGCCCACGCGATCTTCTCGTCGCGGTCGGCTTCGAGGCGCTGGTATCCGGCGCCCAGGGCCTCCAGTTCGCCCTGCAGCGATCCGGCCCACGACGTCGCGCCGGCGAGTTCCTCCTGCAGCGCCGTGATCCTGGATCGCGCCGACGCCAGTTCGGAGTCCAGCGCGCGCGCCCATGCGATCTTCTCGTCGCGATCCGACACGA
>DATJDY010000253.1:0-5155 GCA_035497155.1 Luteimonas sp. | reverse complement strand
GCGGCTCGTGGTGGATGCCGACGGCGTGCCGTGCGGACCGCCGGAAGAAACCGCAACCCGCGCACCCGCCTGCTAGGCAGGCTTCGTCCTGCCGGCGGCTCGCCCGGCGACAAATGCCTGGAGGCGTGCCGCGTCGTCCATCGCGTGTCCGTGGGCGGTGTTGTCCAGGATGCACCATGCGGGCGCACGCGCGGTGCCGGCAAGCAGCAATTCCCCTGCCAATGCCTGCAACGACGCGTCGTCGTAGCTGCTGTAGTAGATGCGTGGCGAACCATGCCAGCGCCAGTAGCTCCAGCGCGCGGCCACGCCCGCCCCGCCAGCCTGCGCTGCCGCGGGCAGCCGTGCAGGATCGGCGGCCGCGCGCGCGATCGCGTGGCGCACCAGCACCGCATCCGCCGCGGGCGTGAACCAGCTCGCATGTCGAGGCTCGCAGGCGACGCAGGTGGTGCTGCGGCGCCGCAACATCGCGAAGAAACGTTCCGCCACGCGCGCATCGAAAGCAAGACTGGGCGGCAGCTGCACGAGCACGCCGCCCAGCTTCGGCCCGAGCCCGGCCAGCGCATCGAAGAACGCCGACAGTGCGTCGCCAACGCCCTGCAGCGCCGCCTCATGGGTGATCGCCCCGGGCATTTTCGCCGAGAACCTGAATCGCGACGGCACGCTCGCCGCCCAGCGTTCGAACGTCCGCGGCTGGTGCGGGCGATAGAACGTCGAGTTGATCTCGGCGACGTCGAATCGCGTCGCGTACCGCGCGAGATGGCTGTCGCCCTCGCCGAACAGCGCGGCATGCCGCGAAGGGATCGACCAGCCGGCGCACCCGATGCGCACCCGCGGCGGCGGCGAACGCGGATTCGCCGCAGGGCTCAAAGCCATTCGCAGGGCAAGGCGCGCAACAGCACCTGTTCCTGGCGGAAGCGCTCGGCCAGCGCCGCCGCATAGGTCTTCCACCAGGCGCGATCGAGCGTCGGCACCATCACTTCGAACAGCACGAGCTCGTCCCGCCGGACCTCGTCGCTGCCGTCCTCCCAGAGGCCGGTGGCCGGCGCATGCTGGTAGGCCGTCACGCCGCCGAAGGCCTCCGCCAGTCCCGACCGGACGGCGACGAACATCGCGCGCGGGAACGGCTTGTTCCGGTTGTCGCGTAGCGGCAGGAACAGCTGGACGAGATACATGGCCGTGGGCGCGGGTTTGGTGTACGGAGTCTGTCCCAGGCGATGTGTTTGCCGGATGCAGGCCGACGACGGGAAATGAACGAAAAACGCCCCGGTATGCCGGGGCGTCTTTTTCCTCCGATCCGGTGGAGGATCAGTTGGTCGTCAGCGTGAGCCCGTACGCCGACAGGATCGGCAGCAAGGGCTGGAAGTAGCTGCGCGAGCTGCGATGCCTGCCCTTGCAGGTGCCGCTGCCGCCCGACAGCACGCCCTGCGCCTGGCCGGGACCGGTGATGAACGAGCCACCCGAATCGCCGCCTTCGGAGCACGCCGTCGTCCGCGTCAGGTTGACGATGGTTTCGCCCGTGCTGTAGCTGACGGTCTGGCCCGTGGCTTCGATCGTGCCGCACTGCCAGCCCGAGGTGCGGCCCGAACGGCAGATCGCCGCGCCGACGCCGGCCGCGGTGCTGCCGTGCACCGTCGCATCGCCCTTGCCCCACCCATACACCGTCGCCGGCAGCGTGTTGCCCGACGACACACTCACCCACGAGTAGTCGTTGCCGGTCTGGCCCGGATTCGGGAATTTCGACGCCGAGAACGTGCCGATCTGCGGCCCGATCGTCCACTGCGGCGAGCCTTCCAGGTACACCGGTTCGCCGGCGGTCCCGCAATGCCCCGCGCTCACGAAGGCCGGCGCGCCATTGCGGGTGACGTTGAACCCGATCGAGCAGGCATACAGGTAACCGTCGCCCGGATCGCGCAGGTAGCCGAGGCCGCCCTTGAGCGTGCTGCGCAGCGTCGGCTGTTCGTTCTCGACGACGAAGCGCACCGTCGCGGCATCCGCGCCGCTGGATGCGACGAAGTTGATGCCCGCGGCCTGCTGGCCACGGCCGATGGTGACGACCACGGTGTTGCTGGGCAGGTCCACGTACCAGCCGTAGACGCCCTTCGGCACCTTCGCGCCCTGCGCCAGCAGGAAGTCGAGTTGTCCCTTGGCATCGTCGAGCTGCGCCAGCGTGTGGCGAACGTTGCGCACCACGACGCCGGGCGGCGCCTTGTGCGCGCCGAGCGCAGTCGTCGCGACGACGAGCTGGAAGCCGCCGTCAGGCGTGCGTTCGATCCAGCTGCCGGCGAACTTCGGACCCTGCGCCCGCGCGAACTGCTTGTCCTGCAGGGTCGCGAGGTCTTCGACTTTCAGGTACTGCGACAACTGTGCCGCGGTGATTCCGAGATCGCGCTGCATCGCGGCGCGCACGCCGGGGGAAACTTCGGAAGGCCCCGTCGCGGCCGAAGCACTCATGGCGACGAAGAGCGGGACGAGCGTGCAGGCGAACAGGCCAAACCTGGCCCGGGAAGCGGACTTGCGCATCGAGTGTTACCCCTTTCCATGAGGTGGAATTGCGGACGCCGGATCCGTGGCGCACACCCCTGCTTGCTGGATCCGGCCTGCGCATTGCTGCGCACGCCGGAGAAAAACGGCGTGAAAATTTCGCCGGATTCCGGCCGTTTTCACGGGTAAACGTGACGCGCCGACCCTGTAACCGATTGCAATCCGACAGGCGGCTAATCCAGTGCGGGCGCGACGAGGCTGCGCTCCGGATCGCCGGTCGTACCCGTCAGCAGGCCCGGCGGAATGTGGCCGACGTCGCCAACGGAGATGACCTTCATGCGGCCATCGGGCTCGACGCGGATCACGGTCAGGCTCGCATGGCCCACCGACATCTCGAGCCAGGCCTGCGGATCCACGCCGAGCGCGCGCGTCACCATCGAGCGGATGACGTTGCCGTGGCACACCAGCAGGTCGGTGCGCGGCTTGCCGTCGGCGACGGGCGTGAAGTAATGCGCGAACAGGCGATCGAACTGCGCCTGGCAAGCGGCAAGGTCGGCGGGCTTCTCGCGCGCGGTCACTTCGCTGCGCCGCGTCGGCGGCGTGCATTCGGCGAGGTCTTCATCGATCGTGAACCGGTTGCCGGCCGGCAGGCTTTCGCCGATCGTCGCCGCCGTCTCGCGGGCGCGGCGCAGCGGGCTCTCGAACATCCCGTCGATGTGTTGCGGCCAGGCCGCCAGCCTTGCGCCGGCCAGCCGCGCCTGCGCCACGCCCAGCGCCGACAGGCCCATGCCGGTGCGCTCGTCGCCGTTCGGCACGGCGTCGTACTGGCCATGGCGCACGAGGATGATCGTGTGCAGCGCGGGCGGCTCGGCGGCCTGCACCGGCAACGCGGCCGAGACCAGCAGCACGATCGCCGCGATCCACTTCGATTTGCAGCGTGATGTATTCATTGCAATCTCCCGTCGGCCGGATCATGCATCAAACAGCCGGCGCGCGCAGGGGGCGTAGACTCCATCGACCAAACCAGCGCCTGGAGACCCGCATGGCACCTGTCATCACCGCCTTCGAGCGCTCACCCGACCGCGGCCGCGGCCTGGCCCGCGACATCCGCATCCGCTGGGGGCTGGAGGAAGTGGGCCAGCCCTACGACGTGCGCCTGCTGTCGTTCGAGGCGATGAAGCAGCCCGCGCACGTGGCGCGGCATCCGTTCGGGCAGATCCCGACCTGGGAGGACGGCGACCTCGTCCTGTTCGAGTCCGGCGCGATCCTGCACCATCTCGCGGAGTCGCATCCCGGCGTGCTGCTGCCCACGGATGCGGACGGCCGGGCGCGTGCGATCTCCTGGATGTTCGCCGCGCTCAGCACGATGGAGCCGCCGGTCGTCGAGTTCACCATGGCGCTGGTGTTCGAGCGCGACAAGCCGTGGTTCGAGCAGCGCCAGCCAATGCTGGAGGCGCGCGTGCGTACGCGGCTGGGGCAACTGTCGGATCGACTGGGCGACGCCGAATGGCTAGACGGCGCGTTCAGCGCGGGCGACCTGCTGATGATTTCGGTCCTGCTGCGGCTGGCGTCGTCGGGCGTCGTGGACGACTACCCGACCGTCGCCGCGTTCGTGGCGCGCGGCGTGGCGCGGCCGGCGTACCAGCGCGCGTTCGCGGCGCAGCTGGCGGTGTTCAACGCTTCACAGGCGAACGCCGCGGGCTAGGCGAATCCGCGCGCTCAGCCACGCCAGTTCGCGTGGGTGCGCCAGAACTCGACGGCGCGGCGATAGGCCTCGCGGTCGATCGGCACGCCGGATCCGCCTTCCTCCACGCCAAGCGCATTGCGCAACATGGTGATCGGCGCCATCGGGGTCTCGACCGGCTCGGCGGTGTACATGCAGCCGACCACGCCCCAGTCGGCGGCGATGTCGGTGCCCTCCTTCGCCAGCTGCGCGCCGTCGTACAGGATCACGATCAGGTATTCGGCCACGGGCGGCTCGAGGCCCTCGAACCAGCGCACCAGCACCGGTAGTTCATCGGGCGTGCGCGCTTCGTAGTCCGAGCGCAGCAAGTGCCGGTTCCCGTCGGTGATCGGCACGGCGAGGCAACGCGTCGAGGTCCAGTTGCGATGCACATGGAGCTTGCAGAACGGCGCGTATCCGTCGAGCACGCGCAGCGGCGGCACTTCGTTGAGGTGCCGTTCGAAGGCTTCCGGCGTGACGTCCTGGATCGTGTTGCGGCGCCGCTCGCGGAAGAGGCGGCCGAGGGCGAAGTCGGTGAGGACGATGGACATGTGGCTACTTTACCGCCGCCACGTCCTGAGCGGCATGGGCCTCTCACCGGCCGATCACGAGCGCCCGGCTAGAAACAGGGTTTGCATCCACGAGACGAATCCCATGACCGACAACCGCGAACTCGAAACCCGCTTCTGGAAGCACCTCAACGACGACCGCACGCTGATGCTCGGCACGCAGGACATCGCGCCGCGCCCGATGACCGCGATCGCCGAGTCCGACCGCGCCCCGCTGTGGTTCTTCACTTCCGTCGACACCGACCTGGGCAAGGCCCTCGAGACCGCGCCGGGCATCGATGCGGTAGCCAGCTTCACGGCCAAGGGCCACGAACTGTTCGCCATGCTCACCGGCCACCTGGTGGCGGACAACGATCGCGCCGTCATCGACCGCCTCTGGAAT
>DATJDY010000252.1:0-5077 GCA_035497155.1 Luteimonas sp. | reverse complement strand
GGGCCTGCCACCCCGACGCCGGCGACGATTCCGGCGGATGCGCCGCTTGCCGGACAAGCGGCCACGCAACCGGCAGGCGACGAGACGACGATGGCGCCATCCGCGCCAGCGGCGGGCGCTCCCGCCACCACGCCGACTCCTGCCACCAATGCGCCCGCATCGACGGGCACCGCTGCGGGCTCGCCCACCACAATGCCGGCCGGCGAACCGTTGCTGCTCCCGGTGCAGGGCATCCAGCCGTCCCAGTTGCACGACACGTTCAACGAAGCCCGCGGCGGCGGCACGCGCCCGCACGAAGCGCTCGACATCATGGCGCCGCGTGGCACGCCCGTGCTCGCCGCCATCGACGGCACCGTGGAAAAGCTGTTCACCAGCGTGCCCGGCGGCCTCACGATCTACGAGTTCGACCGTGCCGGCACCCGTGCCTACTACTACGCGCACCTCGACCGCTACGCCGAAGGCCTCGCCGAAGGCCAGGCGCTGCGGCGCGGCGACGTGATCGGCTACGTCGGCAGTACCGGCAATGCCGCCGAGGACGCACCGCACCTGCATTTCGCGATCTTCGTGCTCGGCCCTGAAAAGCACTGGTGGCAGGGCACCGCGATCGATCCCTATCCGTTGCTCGCGCCCGCCGCCGCACGCGACTGAGGCAACGCGGGGCGCCGCCGCGACCCCACCCTACGCCGGTGTATGCTCGCCACGAGCCCCACCGGAAGCCCCTGCATGACGTTCCTGCGCGCCTCCCTCCCGCTGCTGGCCGCGGCCCTGCTCGGTGCCTGCGCGAGCGGCCCGCCGCGTCGCGTCTCCGATCCTTCCGCGAGCATCCAGCAGCTCAGCGTGCGCGCGGACGGCAGCTGGGCCATCGACCTGCGGATCGACAACTACAGCAACGTGCCGATGCGCTTCGATCGCGTCGACCTGGCGCTGAGCTTCGACGGCCAGCCCGCCGCTGCATTGCGCGCATCGCCCGCCCTGCCGATCGGCCCCGAGGCCGCCGACGTCGCCACCATCGAAGTCGCGGCGCCACCGCCGGGTGCGAAACTCGCGCTCGCCGACGCGCTCGCCGGCGGGCACCGCATCGACTACCACCTCGAAGGTTCGATCGACGCCACGCCCGACGGCAGCGGCGTGCGCAGCTTCGAGTTCAAGCGCGACAACGCGCTCAGCCCGGTCCCGGGCCTGCCCGGAGTGCTGCGCTGATGGCCGCGTCCTATCGCGCGCCGCAGGAAGACATCCGCTTCGTCCTGCACGACCTGCTCGGCGACGAAGCGCTGTTCGCGCGGCTCGGCATGCCCGACGCCAACCGCGAGCTGGTGGACGCGGTGCTGGAAGAAGGCGCGCGCTTCACCGAAACCGTGCTCGCGCCGCTGAACGCCGTCGGCGACGCGCACGGCTGCAAGCTCGACCAGGCCACCGGCGCGGTCACGACGCCGCCCGGCTTCGCCGACGCCTACGCGCAATTCGTGGCCGGCGGCTGGTCGGGACTCGCGGCCCCCGCGCAATGGGGCGGCCAGGGCCTGCCGCACGTCGTGGACGTCGCGATCAAGGAAATGATCGACGCCGCGAACCTCGCGTGGGGCAACTTCCCGTTGCTCTCGCACGGCGCAGTGGATGCGCTGTTGCGGCACGGAGAGGAATGGCAGCGCGAAGCATTCCTGCGCCCGATCGTCGAAGGCCGCTGGACCGGCACGATGTGCCTCACCGAACCGCACTGCGGCAGCGACCTCGGCCTGCTTCGCACGCGAGCCGAACCACGCCACGACGGCAGCTACGCGATCAGCGGCACCAAGATCTTCATCACCGCCGGCGAGCACGACCTCACCGAAAACATCGTGCACCTCGTGCTCGCGCGCCTGCCGGACGCGCCCGCCGGCAGCCGCGGCATCTCGCTGTTCGCCGTGCCGAAGCACAAGGTCGATCGGCAAACCGGCACGATGGGCGAGCGCAACGCGCTGCGCTGCGGCGCGCTCGAGCACAAGATGGGCATCCACGGCTCGGCGACCTGCGTCATGAACTTCGACGGCGCCGAAGGCTGGCTCGTCGGCGCGCCGAACAAGGGCCTGGCGGCGATGTTCACCATGATGAACTCCGCGCGCCTCGCGGTCGGGCTGCAGGGTCTCGGCCTGGCCGAGCGCGCGATGCAGAACGCCGAACGCTACGCGAACGAACGCCTGCAGGGCCGCGCGCCGGAAGGCCCGCGTTTCCCGGACAAGCCGGCCGATCCGATCGCCGTGCATCCCGACGTGCGCCGGATGCTGCTCACCCAGCGCGCACTGGTCGAAGGTGGCCGTGCGCTCGCCTACCACGCGGTCTCGCTGGTCGATGTCGTCGAGCACGCCGCCGATGCCGGCGAACGCGAGCGCGCCGACGCGCTGCTCGGCTTCATGATCCCGATCACCAAGGCCTGCCTCACCGAATGGGGCGTGGAATGCACCTACCACGCGCTGCAGTGCTTCGGCGGCCACGGCTACATCGCCGAGCACGGCGTGGAGCAGCTCGCGCGCGATGCGCGCATCACCACGCTGTACGAAGGCACCACCGGCATCCAGGCGATGGACCTGGTCGGACGCAAGCTGTTGCAGTTGCGCGGCGCCGGGTTGCAGGCCTTCCTCGGCATGGTCGCGGAATTCTGCGAAGCGCAGGCCGACGGCTCGCCTGCGGCGGAGTTCGTGCCGGCACTGCGCGAAAAGGCCGGCGAGTGGGCCAGGCTGTCGCGGAGCATCGGCGAGCGCGCCGGTGCCGACCCCGCCGAAGCCGGCGCCGCCGCATACGACTACCTGATGTATTCCGGCTACGTCGCGCTGGCCTACTGGTGGGCGCGCAGCGTCGCGGCCGCCGCGGCGCGCGGCGATGCGGACGGCGGGCGCCTGCTCTCGGCCAAGCGCGACACCGCGCGCTTCTTCTTCGCCCGCGTGTTGCCGCGCACCCTGGCGCACCGTGCCGCGATCGAGGCCGGCGTGGCCACGCTGCCGGAACTTCCCACCCCGGCGGGCTCTGCGGTATAAGCTGGATCCCCGTATGGAGCCCGATACAGCAACGATCGCCACGATCCCGCGCCTCGACGCCGTCCGGCTGCTGTCGCTGGACGCGCACGGGCGCGTGCTGGACTGGATGAGCTGGCAGGATGCCGCCTGCCTCTACGTCCGCGGCGCCGTCGCCTGGACACTCGGCGAACCCTGCCTGTCGGTGCATGGCGGCACCAATCGCGACACCGGCCGCCAGAGCCTGCTCGAACTGCACCCCATCGTCGCCGCGCGCAGCCATGCCCGTGCGCACGCGCTCGACCCGACGCCCGCGCTGACCAACGTCGCGCTGTTCGCACGGGACCAGCACCTGTGCCTGTACTGCGGGCGCGAATTCAGCCGCCAGCACCTGACCCGCGACCACGTGCAGCCGCTCTCGCGCGGCGGCCGGGACACGTGGGAGAACGTGGTCGCCGCCTGCTTCCACTGCAATTCGCGCAAGGGCGGCCGCACGCCGCAGCAGGCCGGCATGCCGCTGCTCGCCGTGCCCTACCGGCCGAGCTGGGTCGAGCACCTGATCCTTTCCAACCGCAACATCCTCGCCGACCAGATGGCGTTCCTGAAGAGCCAGCTTCCCAAGCGCAATCCGCGCTTCGCGGCGCGTTGACGGCTACACTCGGCGCCAGCCCAACAGGATTTCGACGATGTCACCCACCCTCGGCATGACCGGCATGGATCCGGCCACCGAAAGCAGCCTCAAGGCCGCTTTCGAACAGGCCAACGCGCGCCTCCAGGGGCGCTGGCGCCTCGCGCCGGAGGCCGAGGCCGATTACGTCGCCGTGGACATGGACAGCATGTACGGTCCGATGAGCTGGCTGCGGTTGCACGCCGCGGGCAAGCAGGTCGTCGGCCTGACCTCGGCCCGGCGCAGCCAGACCGACTTCCACCTGCCGCGCCCGTTCGACGCGAATGCGCTCGCCGAACTGCTGCAGTCGATCGACGGCGGCGCCGCGCCCACCGCCGCGCCCACCGCCGCGCCCGCGCCCGCCGGCATGGCGCCGGCCCCGGTGCCGCAGGACGAACTGCCCGAAGAACACCGGCAGCGCAGCGACGAGGAGCAGCGCGCGCCGGGCGTCGTCCCCGGCCATCCGGGCTCGGCCGATGCAGGCACTCTCGCCCCCGCGACGGTCGCACCACCGGCGCCGCCCCCGCCCCCGCCGCCGCGCGAGCGCCGCCTAGGCGACTGGTTCGCGCCCGGCGCGTTGTCGAAGCGCATGAAGTTCGCGCGCGCCGGCGGCCCCGACCTGTTCATCGATCCGGTCGCACGCGAATATTTCGGCCCGGCCGCGCTGAAGCCGATCGCCGGCTATTTCGACGCCCCGGTCGAGGAGCAGGATTTCCTGCCCGTCGACGCGGGCGCCTGGAGCAGCGGCGTCGCCGCGCTCGGCCCGGCGCAGCCGCTGGCGCGCCTGCAGTGGTACGGCGGCCTGCTCGCCGGCGGCGGTTCGCTGCTGCCCGGCTTCGATGCCGCGGGACGCTACAAGCTGAGCAAGTGGCCGCAGACGGAGCGCGAATATCCCAAGCATTTCCGCATCGCGACCGCGATGATGAAGGGCCCGGCCACGCTCGACGAAGTCGCCGCCGCCAGCGGCGTGCCGCTCGCCGAAGTGGTGGACTTCGTGAACGCGAGCCTGGCCACCGGCTACGCCGAGCACGTGCCCGAGCCGACGCCCGAACCCACCGACCAGGCGAAGGCCGGCGGCCTGTTCGGGCGCCGCAAGAAGTAGGTCCGTGGAAGCGGCCGCGACAGGCCGGCGGTAGAATGGGGGGATGAACGACGCCCCCCCGATCGACGCCGCGCGCTACCCGCGCCTGGCCCGGATCGACGCTCCCGCCGACCTGCGCCAGCTGGATGAATCCGAACTCCGCGCGGTCGCCGACGAGCTCCGCGCCTACCTGATCGAGTGCGTCGGCCACTCCGGCGGCCATTTCGGCGCCGGGCTGGGCGTGATCGAGCTGACCACCGCCCTGCACTACCTGTACGACACGCCGGACGACCGCATCGTGTGGGACGTCGGCCACCAGGCGTATCCGCACAAGATCCTGACCGGGCG
>DATJDY010000251.1:0-12002 GCA_035497155.1 Luteimonas sp. | reverse complement strand
CACGTTGCGGCGCTTGAGCTCGGCGAGGATCGACGCGGCGGCGTTCATGGCAGGTCGACGGGGGCGGGTGTGTAAGGCAGCCCGAGCTGCGCCAGCACGGCCTGGAAACGCGGATCCTCGCGCACCGGATCGAACGCCCAGAGCCACAGCAACGACGTGATGGTGCTGGAGCGACCGTAGTCGCCTGTCTCCAGGACCTGCAGCGCACGGTCGCGCTCGCCGAGCTGCATCAGGTAGAGCGCATGCACGACGGGATCACGGCGTATGTCGGCGTTGTCGGCCGAGGTCTCCAGGCTCCGCACCGCGCGTTCGCGCTGGACCGGATCGGCGATCCCGCGGACCAGCAAGGCCTTGGCCTCGGGATCCCTGGTCCCCGGCAGCCCTGCCATCCGGATCTGGGCTTCGGCTTCGGGATAGCGATGCAGGGCGAGGTAGATCAGCGTCGACGAGCGGTGCACGAACAGGCTCTCGGGATGCGCGGCGATGATGGCCTTGATCCGTGCCGCTACCGTCGCCGGGTCGTCGCGACGCAGGTACGAGCGCAACTGCACCCGGATCGCGCCGCTGATCGCGGACAACGGATCGCGCTGCAGCGCGCGATCCAGCACGCGCAGCGCGGCATCCAGCTGCCCGATGCCTTCCAGGAACTGCGCGTACTGGTTCAGCACCTCCGCGTCGCCAGGCGCGAGCTGCACGGCATGGCGCAGGGCGCGATCCGCGTCGGCCCAGCGCATCTGGTTGCTGTAGACCATGCCCAGTGCGACGTGGGCACGCGCGACGCCCGGATCCAGCGCGAGCGCATGGCGCGCCGACTGGATGGCGTCCGCGTTGGTCACCTGCATCGGTTCGGGCCCGTAGGTCGGCAACAACGCCTGCGCCTCGGCCAGCATCGCCCACGCCTGGGCGTAATCCGGTTCGATCGCCACGGATTGCTGGAACGCCGCGACCGCCGCGTCGACCGAGCGCGCGGCCAGCAGGGTCAGGCCGCGCAGGTAGAAGTCGTGTGCGCGTGGATCGATCGATTGCCGCGCGAACAGCGCCTGGCCTCCCGCACCCGCCAGTTGCACCTGGAGCTTGTCGGCGATCGCCCGGGAAATCTCGTCCTCGACCGCGAAGATGCTGGTCAGCTTGCGATCGTATGTTTCCGACCAGAGGTGGTAGCCGCTGCGCGTGTCGATCAGCTGCGCGGTGATGCGCACGTCGTCGCCCGCGCGCTGCACGCTGCCTTCGAGCACGGTCGCGACATCCAGGACCCGCCCGACCTTGCGCAGGTCCTCGGCCTTGCCCTTGAACGCGAAGGCGGAGGTGCGCGCGGCGACCTTGAGCCCGGGCACCTGCGCGAGCGCGTTCAATATCTCCTCGGTGATGCCGTCGCTGAAATAGTCGTTGGCCGGGTCGCCGCTCATGTTGACGAACGGCAGTACCGCGACCGATTTCGGCGTGGCGGGTGGCGTCGCCGGGCTCGACAGTGCACCGACTGGCGCCGCGGCAGCCGGGGGCATGCCGGCCGCGGGCGCGCCGTGTTCGAACCGCCACAGCAGGCCGCCGCCGATGGCGAGCAACAACGCGACGATGGCGATCTCGGTGCCGCTGATCTCCTGCGCGCCGCGCTCGCCGTGGTACCAGGCCAGCACGAGCGCGATGCAGAAGCCGATGGCCAGGGCGAGGATCAGCACGCGCTCGATCCACTCCGGCCATCCGAATCGTTGCGCGACGATGTCGACGCCCTGCAGCAGCGCGAACGCGAAGGCCGCGTAGGCCAGCGACCACTGCACGATCTTGCGGCGCTTCAGCCGCGCGAGCAGGCCCGTCATGGCCGGCCCGCCGCGCCGGTGGCCGTCGACCGCTCGGGATACTGCCGCAGCAATGCCTGGAATCGCGGATCGCGCCGCAGCGGATCCCATGCGGGATCGATGCGCAAGGTCGCCGCGGAGACGGTCGACCCGCCATTGGCCTGCATCAATTCCTGCAGGTGGCCGATGGCAGCGGTCGTATCGTCGACCCGTGCCTCGGTGCGGGCGAGCCGGTCGAGCCGGAAGGCCCCGACGATCGGATCCCGCGCCATCGGCATTTGTCGTGCCGCTGCACGCGCCACCGCGAGTGCCTGCGCCTTGTCGCCGAGCGCGGCGTGGACCAGGCCCAGGTAGCTGAGCGCATCCGGCGCCATGCCGGGATTGTCGAGCATCGACTGCAGTTGTCCGCGGGCTTCGAGGAACGCCGCGTGCGCAGCCGGCGCATCGCCTTTCATCGCCAGCGCTTGTCCACGCAACAGGCTTCGCGGCACCACGCTGTGTTCCCAGCGCGTCACCAGCCATTCGGGCGCACTGTCGATCGCGGCCAGCGCGGCGGTCGGGTCGCGCGACATGACCGCCAGGTGGATCCGCAACAGCGACACCGATCCCTGCGGATCGGAATCGGGCGGGATCGCCTCGATCATGCGCCGGGCCGACGCCAGGTCGCCGGCGAGGATCCTGGTGTTGGCGCGCTGTTCCTGCGCCTCCATGTCGCCGGGGAAGATCGCGAGCGAGCGCGCGTACGCCACGTCCGCATCGGCGTAGCGGCGCAGGGCCACGTACGAGTTCGCGATTTCGCGCGGGATCAGGGAATCGCGGGGGTCGAGCACTTCCGCCTTCTGCAACTCGGCGATCGCGCGCATCGCGGCGCCCTGGCGGCGATGCACGTAGGCGATCGCTGCAATCACTTCCGCGTTGTTGGGCATGCCGGCACGCGCCGTCTCGAACGCCTCGAGCGCTGGTGCGTAATCGCGGTGGCCCCAGTAATGCGCGTAACCCAGGGCCAGGTGGGATTCCGGCAAGCCGGGTTGCAATGCCAGTGCCTGCCGCGCGGCGCTGTCCGCTGCCGCGACCAGTTCGGCGCGGTTGTCGATGCCGTACCAGTGCAGGTACGCCTGCAGGTAGGACAACTGCGCGAACGCCAGCGCGAACCCGGGATCCTTGTCGATGGCGCGCTGGAAAAACGCGGTGGCGAGCGTGCCCGCCGCGGCGGGATCGGCCGCGCTGCTGGTCTGCAGCTGCCGGAACAGGGACAGGCCCTGCAGGTAGTAGTCGTGCGCGAGGACGTCGCGGGTGGGGACGCTGGCGATGCGCGCGGATTCGCGCGGCAGCAGTTGCGCCTTCAGCGCCTCGGCGACCTGCGCGGCGACGTCGCTCTGCACCGCGAACACGTCCTCCAGGCCGCGATCGTAGTTCTGTGCCCACAAGTGGCCGTCGGACGCCGCATCGATCAACTGCAGGTTGATCCGCACCTTGTCGCCGGCCTTCTGCACGCTGCCCTCGAGCACCGTCGCCACGCCGAGTTCCTTCGCGACGATGCGCAGGTTCGGCGGATGGCTGGCGTACTGTTCGGTCGACGTGCGCGAGATCACCTTGAGGTCGGCGATGCCGGCCAGGCGGGTCAGGATCTCGTCCTGCATGCCGGTGGCGAAGTAAGCGTTCGCCTTGTCCTCGCTCAGGTTCTCGAACGGGAGGACGGCGATCGACTTGGCTGGAGCCGCGGGGGTCGCCGCGGCGGTGGCGGCGCGTGGCGCGGGCGCCAGGGAGATGCGTGCCGCTTCGTGCCGGGGTGCGAGCACGAACTTGTCGACGCCGAAATACGCCAGCGCGATCGCGAGCACCGCGATGATCAGCCGTTCCAGGCGCCGTCCGGTCTGTGGCGCGATCGACGCTTCCGGTGCGACGTCGGCGTCGCGCTTCAGGCCTTCGGGTGTCAGCTCGAAGGCCCAGGCCACGCCCATCGCGGGCAGGAAGCCGAGGGCCAGCAGGATGACCACGCTGCGCGCGATCCAGCCGGGCGCGCCGAACATCGGCAACACCGTTCCCGCGACCTGCGTCGCCAGCCACGCTGCGACCAGGTACAGGCCCGCCACGCGAATGACGTTGCGGCGCGCCAGCTCGGAAAACAGGGTCGCGGATCTCATTGCGTCACCCGCCCCCGCGGATGGCCCCCGACCGGGGGCGGCGCCGGAAGTGTGACCGATTCGCCAGTCCCGCGCGCGGGGCCGCAAATGGATAGCCCCGCGCGAGGCGGGGCTATCCGGGACCGCGGGGCCGGGTGGCCGGCTGCGGATGCCTAGAGCAGCGGCACCAGCAGCAGCGCCACGATGTTGATGATCTTGATCAGCGGATTGATCGCCGGGCCCGCGGTGTCCTTGTAGGGGTCGCCGACCGTGTCGCCGGTGACCGCCGCCTTGTGCGCCTCGGAACCCTTGCCGCCGAAGTGGCCGTCCTCGATGTACTTCTTGGCGTTGTCCCACGCGCCGCCGCCGGTGGTCATCGAGATCGCGACGAACAGGCCGGTGACGATGGTGCCGATCAGCAGCCCGCCCAGGACCTGCGCCGCGGCTTCGGGGCCTCCAATCCATTTGAATCCGAGCACGATGACTACCGGAACGAGGACCGGGAGCAGCGACGGCACGATCATTTCCTTGATCGCCGACTTGGTCAGCATGTCCACGGCGCGCGAATAGTCCGGCTTGCCGGTGCCTTCCATGATCCCCTTGATGTCGCGGAACTGGCGGCGCACCTCCTCCACGACCGCACCGGCCGCGCGGCCGACGGCTTCCATCGCCATCGCGCCGAACAGGTAGGGGATCAGGCCGCCGATCAGCAGGCCGATGATCACGTAGTGGTTCGACAGGTCGAACGTGATGGAGGAACCAAGATGGGCTTGCAGGTTGTGCGTGTAGTCCGCGAACAGCACCAGCGCCGCGAGCGCGGCCGAGCCGATCGCATACCCCTTGGTCACGGCCTTGGTGGTGTTGCCCACCGCATCCAGCGGATCGGTGATGTCGCGGATCTCCGGCGGCAGTTCCGCCATTTCGGCGATGCCGGCGGCGTTGTCGGTGATCGGGCCGTACGCATCGAGCGCAACGATCATGCCCGCCATCGACAGCATCGCGGTCGCGGCGATCGCGATGCCGTACAGGCCACCCAGCGCGAACGCGCCCCAGATCGCGGCGCAGATCACGAGCACCGGCAGCGCGGTCGACTTCATCGAAATGCCGAGGCCCGCGATGATGTTGGTGCCGTGCCCGGTGGTCGAGGCCTGGGCGATGTGCCGTACCGGCTTGAACTGGGTGCCGGTGTAGTACTCGGTGATCCACACGATCAGGCCGGTCAGCACCAGGCCGATCAGGGCGCATCCGAACAGCGCGTTCATTCCGATCACGGCGCCGTCGTTGGTCGTCAGGCCTTGCGGCAGCAGGTTGCCGGTGACGAACCAGAAAGCGACCGCCGACAGCACCGCCGAGACGATCACGCCCTTGTACAGCGCGCCCATGATCGAGCCGCCGGCCTTCACCTTGACGAAGAAGGTCGCGATGATCGAGGCGACGATCGAGACGCCGCCGAGCACCAGCGGATACAGCACGGCGTTGGTGTCGCTGGCGAACATCAGCCCGGCCAGCAGCATCGTGGCGATGATGGTGACCGCATAGGTCTCGAACAGGTCGGCCGCCATGCCGGCGCAGTCGCCGACGTTGTCGCCCACGTTGTCGGCGATCACCGCCGGGTTGCGGGGGTCGTCCTCGGGGATGCCGGCTTCGACCTTGCCCACCAGGTCCGCGCCGACGTCGGCGCCCTTGGTGAAGATGCCGCCGCCCAGGCGCGCGAAGATCGAGATCAGCGAGGCGCCGAATGCCAGCCCGACGAGCGCGTGCAGGGCGGCTTCGCCGGTGACGCCCATGTGGTGGGTGAGCACGACGTAGTAACCGGCCACGCCAAGCAGGCCGAGGCCGACCACGAGCATGCCGGTGATCGCGCCGCCGCGGAAGGCGACGTCCATCGCCGGGCTGATGCCCCGGCGCGCGGCCTCGGCGGTGCGCACGTTGGCGCGGACCGACACGTTCATGCCGATGTAGCCGGCCGCGCCGGACAGCACCGCGCCGATCAGGAAGCCGATCGCCGAATGCCAGTCGAGGAAGGAGCCGATGAGCACGAACAGCACCACGCCCGCGATCGCGATGGTGCGGTACTGGCGGTTGAGGTATGCGCGCGCGCCTTCCTGGATCGCCGCGGCGATCTCCTGCATGCGCGCGTTGCCCGCGGGTTGGGCGCCGATCCAGCGCGCCGAAACGATCCCGTACAGGATCGCGATGACGGCGCAACCAAGCGCCAGGACTAAACCGTACTGCTCCAGCATGAACCCCTCCCCGGAGTGACATCGGAATTTCAGGAATGCGCCGCTTCGATTTGTGCGCTGCAACGCGGATGGCGCGCGGCAACCGGCCGACTATGCCACGGATGACGGCGGCGTTCAGCCGTTCCGTGGCAGCCTCCACGCATTCCGCATCGGAGAACCGCATGCTTCGGCAGGCCACGCACCGCCCCCCGTCTTCCCGGCAGGCCCTGGTCCTCGCCGCGCTCGCCGCGGCCAGCTTCGGCGCCGGTGCCGCCGACCCGCGCCCGGAAGTCGAGCGCCCGCCCGCGACGCCGCAAGCCGTCGGCGTGCTGCATACGCTGCGCACGATCCCGGAAGCCTGCACACGCCTGCAGGGCAGGTTCACCGGCGACGCCGCCGATCCCTACCGGTTCGAGGTGGTGCGCACCAGCCCCGCCTGCCAGGCGCGAGCCCTCGTGCAGGACGCGGCGAAGGTGAAGCCGTCCGTCAAGTCGGGCTGGATCCTCAACGACCGGATCAGTGTCCCGGCGGCGGCCTGCCCCGGCCTGCGGGCAGTGGTGACCGTGTGGCGCCTCCCGTCGCACGGGGCGCCACCGGCGCTCGACGCGCAGGGTCGCTCGCGCATCTATCTTGAACAGGCGATGCGCGATGCCAAGGCGGACAAGCTGGCCGCGTTGCCGGCCTACGCCATCGCGACGGGCGTGCAGGGCAAGCCTTGCAGGTAAGACCGGTGTCGCGGGCGGCGGATCCCGCGCCCGTGAATCGGCGCGCGGATCAGCGCGCGCTGTCCGACGATGGCAGCTTCCGCCGGACCGCGACGGCCCCGTCGGCCAGTCCATAGCTCGGCAGCCCATCGGCACCGTAAGGCGGATACGCCTCGCCGCGGACGAGCGGCTCGAGGTAACGCCGCGCCGCCGCGGTGATGCCATGGCCGTCGCGGCGGATGAAGCCCGCCGGCATCTTCTTCTCGCGGTTCGCAATGCGCTCGAGCGGCGCGGCCTCGACCTTCCAGCGATATGGCGCGTCGGACGTGCGCACGATCACCGGCATCGTCGCGTTGCTGCCAGCGAGTGCCAGTTCCACTGCCACGCGGCCCACGGCCTGTGCCTGCTCGAAGTCGATCTTCGAGGCGATGTGCCGCGCCGAACGCTGCAGGTAGTCGGGCAGCGCCCAGTGCACCTTGAGCCCGAGCACGTCATGGACGCGTCCTGCGAGATACGAGGCGACGCCGCCGAGCTGGGTGTGGCCGAAGGCGTCCTTGCCGCCACCCGCATCCGCGACGAAGCGCCCGTCGGCGCTGCGGATGCCTTCGCTGGCCACGACCACGCACCAGCCGACGCGCTCGACGACGGCCTTCACCTTCGCCAGGAAATCCGCCTCGTCGTACGGCCGCTCGGGGAACAGGATCAGCTGCGGCGCATCGTCCGGCCCCTTGCCGGCGAGGCCGCCCGCGGCCGCGAGCCAGCCGGCGTGGCGGCCCATCGCCTCGTATACGAACACCTTCGTCGAGGTCTCCGCCATCGCCGCCACGTCGAGCGCGGCTTCGCGCACCGACACGGCCGTGTACTTCGCCGCCGAGCCGAAGCCGGGGCAGCAGTCGGTCACCGCCAGGTCGTTGTCCACCGTCTTGGGCACGCCGACGCAGGTCAGGGGATATCCGAACTCCGCCGCCAGCTTCGAGAGCTTGAGCGCCGTGTCGGCCGAATCGTTGCCCCCGTTGTAGAGGAACCAGCGCACGTCGTGGGCGCGCAGCACCGCGATCAGGCGCTCGTAGCGGGCGCGGTCCTCCTCGAGCGACTTGAGCTTGACCCGGCACGAACCGAAGGCCCCGCCTGGGGTGTGGGCGAGGGCGCGGACCGCGGCGAGCGGCATCCGGGACGTGTCCACCAGTTCCTCGCGCAGCGCGCCGAGGATGCCGTTGCGCGCGGCCAGCACCTTCACGCGGCGCTTGCGGGCGGCCTCGATGACCGCTGCGGCGGTGGCGTTGATGACGGCCGTGACGCCGCCGGACTGGGCGTAAAGCAGGGTTCCCGAGGGCATTGGCGTTCCTGTGGGCCGGCCGGGATGGGTTAAGCTGGCGCCCGGCCGCGGTGTGTGGGGACCGGCAGCAGTCTAGCGCCGCCCACGCATCGCGATTGACAGTTCGGGAGTGGCTGATGCGATTGGTTCTGTTGGGTGCGCCGGGCTCCGGCAAGGGAACGCAGGCGGCGCGGCTGAAGGATCACCTCCAGGTCCCGCACGTCTCCACCGGCGACCTGCTGCGCGGCGAAGTCGCGGCCGGCAGCAAGCTCGGGCTCGCCGCGAAGGAAGTGATGGCGCGCGGCGAGCTGGTGTCCGACGAGATCCTGCTCGGCATGCTCGAGGACCGGTTCTCGCGTCCCGACACCCGCGGCGGCTTCATCCTCGACGGTTATCCGCGCAACCTCGCCCAGGCCGCCGCGCTCGACGCGCTGCTGGCGCGCATCGGCCAGCCGATGGACTACGCGGTGCAGCTGGAAGTGCCGACGTCGCTGCTGGTCGAGCGCATCGCCGGCCGCGCCAAGGCCGAGGGCCGCGCCGACGACAATCCGGAATCGGTGCGCAAGCGGCTCGAGGTGTACGACAGCCAGACCGCGCCGGTGATCGACTTCTACCGCCGGCACGGCCAGCTCACCGTCGTCGACGGCGTCGGCGGGCTCGACGACGTGTTCAACCGCATCATCGAGGCGATCGCGCCCACCGCCGACGTCGGCTGATGTCGCCGCGTTCGATGCCGCTGCTTCGCCTGGGCCCGCGATGAAACTCCACATCCTCGGCATCGCCGGCACCTTCATGGGTGGCGTGGCGGCGCTCGCGCGCGAACTCGGCCACGCGGTGGAAGGCAGCGACCAGGCCGTCTACCCGCCGATGTCCACGCAACTCGAAACGCTGGGCATCGCGTTGAAGCAGGGGTACGCGCCCGGCAACATCTCGCCCGGCTGCGACGTCGTGGTGGTCGGCAACGCGCTGTCGCGCGGCAACCCTGCGGTGGAGCAGGTGCTCGACGACGGCCGCGCCTACACCTCCGGCGCGGAATGGCTGCGCGAGAACGTGCTGCCGGGCCGCGACACGCTGGCGGTGGCCGGCACGCACGGCAAGACCACGACCACCACGCTGCTCGCCTTCCTGCTGCAGGCGGCGGGGCGCGATCCCGGTTTCCTGATCGGCGGCGTTGCCGGCGACTTCGGCGTGTCGGCACGCATCGGCGGCGGCCGCGAGTTCGTGGTCGAGGCCGACGAATACGACACCGCGTTCTTCGACAAGCGCTCGAAGTTCGTGCACTACCGGCCGCTGGTCGCGATCCTCAACAACCTCGAGTACGACCACGCCGACATCTTCCCGGACGTCGCCGCGATCCAGCGCCAGTTCCACCACCTCGTGCGCACCGTGCCGCGGCGCGGCCGCCTGGTCGTCAACGGCGAGGACGCGCGGCTGGCCGAAGTGCTGGCGATGGGGTGCTGGACGCCGGTGGAGACGTTCGGGCTCGATCCCGCGCAGGCGGTGGGCGGCCGCGCGTTCGACTGGACCGCGCGGATGATCGCCGCCGACGGCAGCGCGTTCGCGGTGCTGCATCGCGGACGCGAGATCGGCGAGGTGCGCTGGCCGTTGCTCGGTCGCCACAACGCCATGAACGCGCTTGCGGCGATCGCGGCCGCGCACGCGGTCGGCGCCGACGTGGCCGCCGCGCTGCCGGCGTTCGCGCGCTTCGGCGGCATCCGGCGGCGCATGGAAATCGTGGGCGAACGCGGCGGCATCACCGTCTACGACGACTTCGCCCACCATCCGACGGCCATCGCGACCACGCTGGAAGGCCTGCGCGCGCGCGTCGGCGACGCGCGCATCGTCGTGGCGATGGAACCGCGCAGCAATTCGATGCGGCTCGGCGCGCACGCCGATGCGCTCGCGCCGTCGCTCTCGCTCGCGGACGTGGTTGTGTTCCTGCATCGCCCGGAGCTGGCGTGGGATGCCGGCAAGGTCGTCGGCGCGCTGCGCGCCGAGGCACGCGCCGTCCCCGACGTCGACACGCTGGTCGCGACGCTGGTCGAAGTCGCGCGCGCCGGCGACCACGTCGTCTTCATGTCCAACGGCGGCTTCGATGCGGCGCCGCGCCGCTTCCTCGCCGCCCTGGAAGAAATCCCTTCCTGAGGCGACGCAGGCGTGGAATCGCTCGGGTTGTTCCCGCTGCATGCGGTGCTCGTTCCGGGCGCGGCGATGGACCTGCGCGTGTTCGAGGCGCGCTACCTCGACCTCGTGCGCGACTGCGGGCGCAACGGCCGCGGCTTCGGCGTGTGCATGATCGTCGACGGCGAGGAGGCCGGCGCCGCGGCGACGCCCGCCGCGTGGGGCACCGAGGCGCGCCTCGAGGATTTCGGCACCGAACCGGGCGGCGTGCTGACGCTGCGGGTGCGCGGCCATCGCCGCTTCCGCGTCATGCATACGCGGGTACGCGACAACGGGCTGGTCGTCGGCGATGTCGAGTGGCGCGAACCGGACGGCGACGACGAACTGCGCCCCGAGCACGCGCTGCTCGGCACCCTGCTGCAGAAGATCCTGGAGCAGGCCGGCGGCGAGCATGCGAACGCGGGCCCGGCGCAACTGGGCGACGCGGCATGGGTCGGCTGGCGGCTGGCCGAATGGTTGCCGCTGTCGCTGGCGCAACGCCAGGCGCTGCTGCAGGAAGACGATCCCGCGGAGCGACTGCAGTTGCTCACAGGGTGGATCGAGACGCTGGCCTAGCGCCCCTTGTCCTGGCGCACGCCGGGCGCGCGTGCGTCCACGCGCAACACGTCGATGCCGTCGCGATCCGCCGCATGCGCGGGGAAGACGGACAGCGCCGCGCGTACCGCCCGGTCCGCCGCATCGTTGTCGGGGACGGGTTGCCACAGGCCCATCGTGTCGAGCACGCGCACGTGGTGCATCGCCTGCGCGCTGCCGAGCCACAACGGCGAGCCGTCATCGAGCCGCACCGACGCGCGCCAGACGTGCAGCACCTGTTCCTCGCCCTGTCCCGGGCCGGAACGTCGCATCAGCAACACTTCGGCTTCCGCGCCCAGCGTTGCCGGCAGCACGGCCTGCGCGGACGGCGCGCGGTCGTCGTCGAGCAGGCCCAGCACGTCGAGCCAGTCCGCTTGCCGCTGTTCGCGCCAGCCGCGCGCGACGAGCGCGCCGCGCAGGCGATCGAGCGACCCCGCCACCTGCAGGTCCAGCGGCCAGCGCCGGCCGCTGCTGCGTTCGTTGCGACGCGCGGGCAATTCGCGCCAGCCTTCGCCATCCCACCATGAAGACGCGGCGATGGTCCGCGTCGGTGCCGGCGCTTCGAACCGCACCAGCAGCGGCCCCGCGGCGTGGCTGGCATGCCACGCGCCCGCGATCGCCAGCACGCCGTAGAAGGCGGCCGCCAGCGGCCGCATGTCCAGCGGTCGCGACACATGGCTGCGGTAAGCGATGCCCAGCGCCAGCAACCAGGAGATGCCGAGCAGCATGCCGCCGACGATGTCGCTGAGCCAGTGCGCGCCCAGGTACAGCCGCGCGAACCCGATCATCGTCACCAGTGCGCCGCCGACCACGTACGGCCACACGCGTCGCCGTCCGGGCAGGGCGCGCGCGACCAGCACCGCGAAGAAGCCGAGCGTGATCGTCGCCATCGTCACCGCGATCGACGGGAAACCGAATCCGTCCGGCGCGCCCGGCGGGCGCGGCATGTCGATCCACGCGTCCAGGCCGGCGGTGAGCGCGAGGCCGAAGCACAAGGCCGCGAGCCAGTAGCCGGCGGCGATCCAGCGTCGCCGCCACAGCAGCCACGCCATCACCGCGCCGATCGCCGGCAACAGCACCTCCGCGTCGCC
>DATJDY010000250.1:0-2342 GCA_035497155.1 Luteimonas sp. | reverse complement strand
CGCACGATGTCCGGCAGCAGCGCGGCGGTCGCCGAGCCCGGCGTGGTCGCGCGATGCACGAAGCGCTCGCCCTTCGCGTCGCTGGTGCGTTCCAGCGCCGTCCAGCGCACGCCGGCCTTCGCGGCGAAACCCTCGAGCGCCTTCGTCGGCTTCCCGTCGGCATCGAGCGCGATGTTCACGTACGGGCCGAGCACTTCCGAATGCTGCTCCGGCTGCTCGACCGCGACCCCCGGCAGCACCACGGCGAGGCGCCGCGGCGTGTACAGCGGCTTTGCTTCGCCGCGATCGAACGCGATGCCGCGCTTGGCGAGCCCGTCGATCACGCCGTCGAACAGCGCCTGCGCCAGCCCCGGCAGCGCGCCGACCGGCAGTTCCTCGGTGCCGATCTCGACCAGGAGCGGCTGCATCGCAACGGAAGCGGCGTTCAGCGCGCGCCCTCCGCGGCCGCGCCGCGCAGGCCCGGGAAGCCGAGCTTCTCGCGCTGCGCGAAGTACGCCTCGGCCACCGCCTGCGACAGCTTGCGCACGCGCAGGATGTAACGCTGGCGTTCGGTCACCGAGATCGCGCGGCGCGCGTCGAGCAGGTTGAAGCTGTGCGAGGCCTTCATCACCTGCTCGTACGCCGGCAGCGGCAGCCCGATCTCGACCAGGCGCAGCGCTTCGGCTTCGCAGGCGTCGAAGCGGTGGAAGAGTTCGGCGACGTCGGCATGTTCGAAGTTGTAGGCGCTCTGCTCGACTTCGTTCTGGTGGTATACGTCGCGGTAGGTGATCGGTGCGCCGTCCGGCCCGTGCGTCCACACCAGGTCGAACACGTTGTCGACGTTCTGCAGGTACATGCACAGCCGCTCGAGGCCGTAGGTGATCTCGCCGAGCACCGGCTTGCACTCGAGGCCGCCCGCCTGCTGGAAATAGGTGAACTGCGTGACTTCCATGCCGTTCAGCCACACTTCCCAGCCCAGGCCCCAGGCGCCGAGCGTCGGCGATTCCCAGTTGTCCTCGACGAAGCGCAAGTCGTGCACGAGCGGGTCGACGCCGAGCGCGCGCAACGACCCCAGGTACAGCTCCTGCAGGTTGTCGGGGTTCGGCTTCATCACCACCTGGTACTGGTAGTAGCGCTGCAGTCGGTTCGGGTTCTCGCCGTAACGGCCGTCAGTCGGGCGGCGGCAGGGCTGCACGTAGGCGGCATTCCACGGCTCGGGCCCGATCGAACGCAGGAACGTGGCCGGATGGAACGTGCCCGCGCCCACCTCCATGTCCAGCGGCTGGACCAGCACGCAGCCGCGCTCTGCCCAGTAGGCGTTGAGGCGCTGGATCAGGTCCTGGAACGTGATGGCGGAAGCCGTCGGGGCGGTCATTTTTCGCTGCGATTCGCGGTTCGAGCGGGCTAGTATAAGGGCGTGAATGCACCCTTCCTGATCCTCGAAACCGGCCAGCCGGTCGCGTCGATGCGGCGCCACCGCGGCTTTCCCCACTGGATCCGCGTCGCGGCGGGCCTCGATGCCGCCGATGTCGCGGTGCTCGACGTGGAAGGCGGCGACGGCCGCGGCGATACGGGCGGGAGCCTGCCCGCGCTCCCGGACTTCGCGAAGGCCTTCGCCGGCGTGATCGTCACCGGCTCCGGCGCCATGGTCACCGACCGCCTGCCCTGGAGCGAGCGCACCGCCGCATGGCTCGGCGAGGCCGCGCGCGCCGGAATGCCGGTGCTGGGCATCTGCTACGGCCACCAGCTGATCGCGCACGCGCTCGGCGGCGAGGTCGGCGACAACCCGGGCGGCCGCGAGATGGGCACGGTGGAACTCGAAGTCGCGCCCGGCGCGGACGGGGATGCACTGTTCGCGGGCCTGCCGGATCGCTTCCCGGCGCAGGCGACCCACCTGCAAAGCGTGCTGCGCATGCCGGAAGGCGCGACCCTGCTCGCGCGTTCAGCCGGCGATGCCTGTCACGCGTTTCGCTGGGGCGCGGCCACCTGGGGCGTGCAGTTCCATCCCGAGTTCAGCACCACCCACATGCGCGGCTACGTGCAGGCGCGCCGCGAGGCGCTGGCGCGTGAAGGCCGCGACCCCGCCTGCATGGTCGCGGGGATCGCGGCGGCGCCGCATGCGCGCCGGGTGCTGCGCCGATTCGTGCGCCATGCCCGTTCGCTGCACGGACGCTGACGCGCGCTGCTAGGATGCACGCACGGCGCATGCGCCGTCGCAACGGTCCCTGGGGAGGAAGACCTGCATGGATGGATCCACGGACAAGATCAGGACGGTCGCCACGGCTGCGCCATTCCGCTGGATCTGGGATGCGATCAACATCGGCCGTCGCGGCGCCGGCGCGATCTTCGGCGGCGCGGGTTTG
>DATJDY010000249.1:0-2062 GCA_035497155.1 Luteimonas sp. | reverse complement strand
GCTTCGAGGACGTGCAGAACCGCGTCATGAAGCTCATCGGCGATCCGGAAACGCGCTATCGCGAGGATCCGGTGCGCATGCTGCGCGCGGTGCGCCTCGCGGCGAAGCTCGGCTTCCGCATCGACGATGCGAGCGCCGCGCCCCTTCCCGCGCTCGCGCCGCTGCTGCGGGAAGCCGCGCCGGCGCGCCTTTTCGAGGAATGCCTGAAGCTGTTCCTGTCCGGGCACGCCGCGGAAAGCTTCCTCGGCCTCGAGCGCCACGGGTTGCTCGACGCGCTGCTGCCGGAGACGGCGGCGGCGCTGAAGGCGAACCGCAGCGGCGCGCTGCGCAACATGGTGCTCGAAGGCCTGCGCGGCACCGATGCGCGGGTGGCGGCGGACGAACCGGTGTCGCCGGCGTTCCTGTTCGCGGTGCTGCTGTGGCCGGCCTATTGCCGCGCGCTCATCGCGCTGCAGGCGCAGGGCGTGCATCCGGCGGAGGCGCAACGCCGCGCCGCGGACCGCGTGACCGTGCACCAGCTGGAAGTGATCGCGCTGCCGCGGCGCTTCTCGCTGCCGATGCAGGAAATCTGGCTGCTGCAGGCGCGCTTTTCGCAGCGCAAGCGCGTCGGCCGCCTGCTGGCGCATCCGCGCTTCCGCGCCGCCTTCGACTTTCTCGTGTTGCGCCAGGCCGCTTCGCCGGATCACGCGGGCGAAGTGGCGTTCTGGCGTGATGCGCAACACGACGCCAGCCTGGCGGGTGCCGGCGGGACTGGCTTCGATGGGGACGGTGATGCCGCTCCGGAGGGCGATGACCTGCTCGACGGCGATGCCGACCCGGATGCCGGGAAGGGCGCCCGCGCACCACGCCGCCGCCGTCGCCGACGCCACCCCGTCGGCGGCAACAATGGCGGCAACGACGGCGGGCAATCCGGCGTTGCATGAGTCGGCGTCGCATGGCGCATGCTGGATGCGCATGCCTGCATGAGCATGCCTGCATGACCATGCCCGTCCATGGCATGCCCGTCCGCGCCGCGATCGGGCTTGGCGGCAACCTCGGCGACGCCGCCACCACGCTGCGCGAAGCCTTCCAGGCACTGGACCAGTTGCCCGGCACGCGCCTGCTCCGCGCATCGCCACTGTTCCGCACGCCGGCGTGGGGCAACACCGAGCAACCCGATTTCGTGAACGCCGCTGCCCTGGTGGAAACCACGCTGCCGGCGCGCGCGCTGCTGGACGCGCTGCTTGAACTGGAGCGCCGGTTCGGCCGTCGCCGCGAGGCTGGCGTGCAATGGGGCCCGCGCATCCTCGACCTCGACGTCCTGCTCTACGGCGATGCCGTGATCGACGAGCCCGGGTTGCGCGTGCCGCACCCGCACCTGCACGAGCGCGCGTTCGCGCTGCTGCCGCTGGTGGACATCGCGCCGGAAATGCCGGTGCCCGGGCGCGGCGCGGTGCGTGCGCTGTTGTCGCGGGTCGACGCGACTCGATGCCGGCCTGTCGACGGCGGCTGAACGCCACCGTCGACGCGGCACGCACTCAATCGTCGCGCGGATGCCCGCGCAGGTCGTCGCCCGCCAGCGCCTGCGCGACCAGCGCGACATCGAACTTCACGTTGCTCTCGAGTTTCGCCCGCCCATAGCCAGCGCTTGCGAATGCCGGCGCGCCGACGTAGCCGGGCCATCCCGGTTCGCGCGCCTTGCGGAACACGTCGAGCATGCCGTCGCCGACAACCGGGGCCAACCGTTGCCACCCCTCGCGCACCTGGCCGGGCGCCTCGGCGAGAACCAGCGAGGTTTCGTTCGCGCCCGCATGGATGTCGTGGGTCATCGACGCGCGCTGCGCCGGGGTGAACCAGTGCGCCCGCAATGCGTCGGACTCGCGCACGCGTGCAGGATCCGACCACATCGTGCCGCTGAGGTTCGCCATCGTCACGTGGAACCTGTCGCTGACCGCGTCGGCCGCATCGAAGATGGCGCCGGCATGGCCGGGCGCGCCATGGGTGTAAACGACGAACGTCCAGCGGAATCCGTTCTGCGCGAGCTGCGCGCCGACCTGGAGCACTACGTCACGCAGCGTGCCTT
>DATJDY010000248.1:0-17025 GCA_035497155.1 Luteimonas sp. | reverse complement strand
ACGATGATCGCGGTGCCGTGCTGGTCGTCGTGGAAGACCGGGATCTTCATCCGCTCGCGCAGCTTGCGCTCGACGATGAAGCACTCCGGCGCCTTGATGTCCTCGAGGTTGATGCCGCCGAACGTCGGCTCCATCGCCGCGATGATGTCGACGAGCTTGTCCGGGTCGCGCTCGTTCAGTTCGATGTCGAACACGTCGATGCCCGCGAACTTCTGGAACAGCACGCCCTTGCCTTCCATCACCGGCTTGCCGGCGAGCGGGCCGATGTCGCCCAGGCCGAGCACGGCGGTGCCGTTGGTGACCACGGCCACGAGGTTGCCGCGCGCGGTCAGCTCGCTGGCGGCGTTCGGGTCGGCGACGATCGCCTCGCAGGCATAGGCCACGCCCGGCGAATACGCCAGCGCGAGGTCGCGCTGGGTGACCATCGGCTTGGTCGCGACGACCTTGATCTTGCCCGGCGGAGACCAGCGGTGGTAGTCGAGCGCGGCCGTTTTCAGGTCGTCGGACGCACAGGCCGGGTTGTCGGGTTGATCGGTCATCGTGACGGCATCTTGTCCTGCGGAACCTCCATTCTAGCCAGACGCCCGCAGAACGGCCGACGAGGCCTGGAAGCGCCCTCAGAACGGTGGCAGGAACCGGCAATCCGCGGCGGTGGCGGGCAGCGCGAGACAGCGGGCCTGGAGGGCCGCGGCGTCGGGCTTGGCGACGCCCGCGCCGCCGGCCTGCCGCCGGTCGAGCCAGTCGTCGAGCGCGAGCAGCGCCGCCAGCCAGGTCTCGTCGCGCAGGCGGCTGTGCTGGTCCTCGTCGGTGGTGGCCTGCGCCAGCAGCGCTTCGCGGCCGGCGGCGGCGACCACCGCCGCGTAGTCCGCGTCCGCGTGCGGCGATACGACCGGATCGTGGCGCGCGTGGATCGTCAGCATCGGCAGCACGATCTGGCCCGAGAGGTCGGCGTCGTAGGCCAGCCGCGCCACCGCCGCCGGGTCCGCGGCGAAACGCTCCACCCCGGCGTTGAGCGCCTTGTCGTCGTGCGAGCCGCGGTACACGGTCTTCGTGTTGTCGAACGGGTTGCGCCCGTCCAGCCGCAGCTGGACGAGGTCGCGGAAGGTATTGGTCGCCCACGCGAGGTGGCTCACCAGCTGCGCCTCGGCGATCCCGGTCACGGCGAGGATGTCGTGCAGCCGCGAAGCCTGGTCCGGCGTGCGCCGCGCCGGGGCGCGATCGAGTCCGGTGCAGTCGTCGACGCGCGCCTGCAACTGCTTGCGGCTCATCTTCGCGCCGGCGGGCAAGCCCTGCCACAACGGATATCGCGGTTCGCCGGGCGCCGGGTGGTTGTGGCAGTAGTACTGGTAGACGGCACGCAGGTCGGCGCGGAACCCGTAGGCGTGCGTGCCGCCCATCAGCACGCCGTTGGTGACGAGCACGCCGTCGTAATTGTCGTGCCCGTCGACGTCGAGCGCGTAGAGCTCGGCGACCTTCGCGGCGACGTTGCCGCCCCAGGACTGGCCGTGCAGCAGCGTGCGCCGCGGCACGCCCCAGCGCGCGATGAAGGCCTTGCGCGCGTCCTCCACGTCGGCGGCCGCCATGCGCACGCCGTAGCCGCCGCGGCGATAGGTCGTGCCGATCCATGCATAGCCGGCGCGCACCATCACCGAGAAGCGGTCGAGATCCTCGGCGGAATCGCCGGCCCTCGGCGCCGACAGGCGCGGGCCGCCGTGCGCGTGCACGACCAGCCGGTGGTTCCAGCCGCGAGGGACCGCCGCCAGCAACCAGGCGCCGCTCGCGTGATGCGCGGCGTAGCAATCGGCGCTGCGCGCGACCGACGCCGGGCATGCGGTGGGTTGGAACTCCGCGACTGGCGCTGCCGTGGAAGCATTGACTGCGCCGGCGAAGGCGACGGCCGCCACGAAGGCGGCCCCCGCAAGCCCCCGGATCCCCATGCTGCGCAAGCCCTGGCTCAGAACGACCTCGTCAGCGACACGTAGTAGTAGCGGCCCCACGGATTCTGCACCGATCCGCGATAGCCGTTCTCCGCCAGCGACGGCCCTTCGTTGGTCAGGTCGCGCACGCCGATCCGGATTTCGGTGCCGTCGTAGAAGCGGTACTGGCCGTAGGTGTTGTACACCGTGCGTCCTTCCACCACCCACGGGGCACCGGACACCCCGAGGAAATCCGACTGCCGGAAGCTGCTCATGTACTGCGCGGAGAGGCCGGCGCGCCACGGGCCCTGGTTCCAGGTGAGCGAGCTGCCCGCGCGCCACTTCGGCCGCCCGTTCTCGCCGATCAGCTTCGAGCTGTCGGGCAGCGGCGTCAGCGCGTCGATGGTGCCGGCGTCGCGCGCCGCGTAGAGCGCGTCCACGATGGGGCCGGGATCGCGATCGAACTCGAGCAGCTTCGTCGCATCGACCCGCAGCGTGAAGCGGCCGATCGGCGTCTTGCGCAACTTCCAGTTCAGGCTGAAATCGAGACCGCCTGCCGTCTGCGGCTGCAGGTTGATGAAGCTGTCGTTGATCGCGGTCACCTCGCCCACCGGCGCGATGCCGGTGCCGGCGAACTGCGCGATGTCGTCGTCGGTCGGGTCGGCGCGCACGACGAGCGGATTGCTGCCGCCCTCGAGCCGGTCGAGGTAATCGACGATCAGCGCGGTCTGCGCGCCGAGCAGGCCGACGATCTGCTTCTGCCGGATTTCCCAGCGGTCCGCGGTGAGGGTGAGTTCGCCGAGGCGCTCGGGGAGGAACGTCGGCTGCAGCACGACGCCGTAGGACCGGCTCGTGCTTTCTTCCGGCTCCAGGTCCGGGTTGCCCGCGACGAGCAGGGACGCGCCCGACGTGTTTTCGCCGCATTCCGGCATCGAATCGAGGCGTCCCGCGCGCAGTTCGGCCTCGCAGCGGATGTAGTCGGTGCCGCCGGCCAGGCGCGCGTACTGGGTGGCGTGCGTCTGCTCCAGGTTCGGCGCGCGGAAGCCGCCGGAATAGGAACCGCGCACGCGCAACCCTGGCACGACATCCCAGGCGACGGCGATCTTCGGCTTGGCGACGCCGCCGAAGTCGGAGTAGTTCTCGTAGCGACCCGCAAGCTGCACGTCGAGGCTGTGCACCAGCGGGATGTGCATCGATTCCGACACCAGCGGCACGGCCAGCTCGACGTAGGCCGAGCCGATGTTGCGCGAACCGGAGGTATCCGGGTTCGGGCTGACCGCCGATACGTTGCTGAGGTTGGTTTCGCCCGTGACCATGTCCACGAACGTGTGCGTGCCGTCGAGGTTGGCGTCGCGGTCGTCGCTCTGGGTCTCGCGCCGCGCTTCCACGCCGAACGCAACGCCGACATCGCCGCCGGGCATGCGGAACAGGTCCGGGCGGTTCATGCGGAAGTCGGCCATGGACAGCGTGGTGCGCGACTTGCGCACCAGGTCGAACGTGATCGCATCCACCGCCGCCGCCGGGCTCGGCGTGCAATCGCCATGGCTCGTGGTGTCGACGCAGCCGCCGTTGAACGGGTTGTACGCATCGGGCGTCGAAAGCGCGAGCTGCTGCTGCAGCTTCGTCATGTCGATGTTGGGCGAGTGGTCGACGGCTTCGGCTTCCGAATAGACCAGGGCGCTTTCCCAGTGGTACCCGCCCCACTCGCCGCGCAAGCCGGCGAGGAAGCGCGACTGGAAGTTGGTCACGTGCACGTCCTGGAATCCGGCATCGATGTAGCGGTAGTTGCTCAGTTCCACGGGCAGGCCCGCCGCGGGCACGTTGGTCAGGCCCGGCAGGCGATTCGGGTTGGCCGTGCCATCGGCGAAGGTCGTCGGCCCGAACGGATTCCAGTAGTTGCTCGCCGGGATCCACAGGCTGTTGAGGTTCACCACCGGCGGCTGCACCGCATCGCTGGTCGCGTGGTAGTAGCCGATTTCGCCGAAGGCTTCCACCGAGTCCGTGAGCTGCTGGTGCCCGGTCGCGAACAGGTTGATGCGCTCCACCGACGGGCGCACCGTGGTGCCGAAGCGCGTGTCGTAGCGCAGCTCGCGGTGGTTGGTGTTGAAGTTCGTGTTGCCGCTGGCCAGGCACATGCCGTCGCCGTACGCGACGCCGCAGCTCGGGAAGCTGTCCGGCTGCACGTGGAAGGCGCCGGAGCTGTTCGTCACCGCGGTGCCGTTGGACCGGATCACCGCATGCTTGCCGACGCTGGTGCGCGCCCATGGCGTGTGCGACGAACGCCCGTCTTCCGAGGACAGGCCGGCGAAGTCCGGGTACTCCTCGAACAAGGGGCGCAGGTCGTCGGAGGAAGTGAAGTCCTGGTCCGAGGCCCACAGCGCCGAGCGGTCCGTGTAGTCCATGAACAACGTGACGTTGCCGCGGTCCCAGCTGTGCCCGGCGAAGCCCGAGATTTCGGCTTCGTGCATGCGGGTGCCTTCCGCCGCGCCATAGCGCGCGGTGAGCGTGACGCCTTCGGCATTGTCCTGGAGCACGGTGTTCACGACGCCGGCGACCGCGTCCGCGCCGTAGATGGCCGCCGCGCCGTCGAGCAGCACTTCCACCCGCTCGAGGCCGGCCACCGGGATCGAATTCGAGTTGAAGCTCTGCACCGGCACGGTGCCGGTGTCCGAAGTGCCCTGGCTGGTCGGGTGCTGCACGATGCGCCGGCCGTTGAGCAGCACCAGCGTGTTGCCGACGCCCAGCGAGCGCAGGTTCACCGAATTGACGTCGCCGCGCGCGGCGTTGCTGGTCTGCGGGTTGTTGGACGCGTCGAACAGCACGTCGCCCATCTGCGGGATGTCGCGCATGAGTTCGTCGCCGGAGACGGCGGCGGATGCGTCGATGTCGTCGCGGTCGAACACGACCACCGGCAGCGCTTCGGTGGTGGCGGCACCGGAGATGTGCGAGCCGACGACCTGCACCTGCTCGAGCGTCACCGGCGGTGGCGCGGAAGCCGCTGGCGCCTGTTGTGGTTGTGCTTGCGCGGCAGCGGCTTGCGCGGGCGCCTGCGACTGCGCGCCCTTCGCGGCGGGCTTGGCCTGCGCCTGGTCCTGCGCTGCCGCGCCATTCGTCGCGGCATCCTGCGCGGCTGCCGGCAGCGCCATGGCGAACAGGGCGGCCGCGATCGCGCCTCCCAGCAAACTGCGGTTCAGGCGCGTGCAACGTTGGTTCGTGCGCATCTTGGCTCCTCCCTCTGGATCGTTGTGCCGGCGCCGGGTCAGTCGGCGGCCAGCGCGTCAGGATCGCCCGGCCCCGCGGCCGGATCCGACGGTGCGGACAGGTTTTGCGGCGCGCCGTCCAGCGCACGCGCCAGGGCGTCGCTGTCGAGCTCGCCCTCCCAGCGCGCGACGACGACGGTCGCCACCGCATTGCCCATGAAATTCGTCAGCGAGCGGCATTCGCTCATGAAGCGGTCCACGCCGAGGATCAGCGCCATGCCCGCGACCGGCACTTCCGGCACCACCGCGAGCGTCGCCGCGAGCGTCACGAAGCCGGCCCCGGTCACGCCCGCCGCGCCCTTCGAGCTGAGCATCGCGACGAGCAGCAGCGCGAGCTGGTGCCCCAGCGTGAGGTGCGTGTCGGTGGCCTGCGCGATGAACAGCGCCGCCAGCGTCATGTAGAGGTTGGTGCCGTCGAGGTTGAACGAGTAGCCCGTCGGCACCACGAGGCCGACGACGGATTTTCCGCAGCCGGCCTGCTGCATCTTCTCCATCAGCGACGGCAGCGCCGACTCCGACGACGAGGTGCCGAGCACCAGCAGCAGCTCCGCCTTGAGGTAGCGCGCGAGCTTCAGCACCGAGAACCCGCACAGCCGCGCCACGATGCCCAGCACCACCAGCACGAACAGCAGCGAGGTCATGTAGAACGTGCCGACCAGCCACGCCAGGTTCGACAGCACGTCCACGCCGTACTTGCCGATGGTGAACGCGATCGCGCCGAACGCGCCGATCGGCGCGGCGCGCATCAGGATGTGCACGAGCCGGAACACCGGTACCGTCAGCGCCTCCAGCAGCGCGGCGACCGGTCGCCCGCGCTCGCCGGACAGGGCCAGCGCGATCCCGAACAGCACCGCGACGAACAGCACCTGCAGGATGTTTTCGCCGACCAGCGCGCCCAGCAAGGTGTTCGGGATGATGTCCATCGCGAAGCCGGTGAGCGTGAGCTCGTGCGACCTGGTGATGTAGCTGCCGACGGCCGCCGGATCGAGGTCCGAGACCGCGACGTGCATGCCGGCGCCCGGCTGCACCACGTGCGCCACCACCAGGCCGATGAGCAGCGCCAGCGTCGAGACCGTGAGGAAGTACGCCATCGCCTTGGCGAAGACCCGCCCGACGCTGCGCAGCTGCGGCATCCCGGCGATGCCCGTCACGATGGTCAGGAAGATGACCGGGCCGATGATCATCTTCACCAGCTTGATGAACGCGTCGCCGAGCGGCTTCATCGCCTCGCCCATCGCCGGCTCGAAATGCCCGAGCAGCGCGCCCAGCGCGATCGCCAGCAGGACCTGCACGTAGAGGTGCCGGTACAGCGGGCGGTTCCTGGTCGCGACGCCACGGCCGGCGTGGATCGATGGCATGCGTCTCCCCGTGATGGTGCAGCGCCGCGCCTGGGCGGGCGACCGCAACGTTGTACCCGCCCGAGGGCTCCGGGCCGATAGCCAATTGGTACTAGACCGGGTCCCGGCCCGGCCTACACTGCGCCGGTGGCGTTCCCGGGGAAATTCCGCAAGGCCTTGCCGGTGCTGCTGCTGGTCGGCGGCGGCATGCTGCTGTGCATGGCCGGCGCCTGGCGTTTCGCCGGCGAGCGCGCCCTGCGCGACGAGCAGGCGCAGGTGCAGCGCCAGCTCGACCTGTACGCGCAGGCGCTGCAACAGCGCATCGATCGGCATCGCACGCTGCCGCAGGTGCTGGCGCTGGACCCGGAGCTGCGCGCGGCGGTTTCCGGCCCGCTCGACGAGGCGCAGCGCCTCGCGCTGGACCGCAAGCTCGAGCGCGCGAACGATGTCACCCGTTCGTCCACGCTCACCCTGATCGGCCGCGACGGCGTCGCGCTGGCGGCGAGCAACTGGGGTTCGCCCGCGAGCAACGTCGGCCAGGACTACGCGTTCCGGCCCTACGTGCGGCAGGCGCTCACGCGCGGCGAGGGCCGCTTCTACGGCATCGGCGTCACCACCGGCGAACCCGGCTATTTCCTGTCCCAGGCCATCCGCGACGATGCCGGCCGCGCGATCGGCGTGGTGGTCATCAAGATCGAGCTGGCGGCGCTGGAGCGCGAGTGGTTGCGCACGCCCGACATCGTGCTGGCGAGCGATCGCCATGGCGTGGTGTTCCTCGCCAACCGCGACGGCTGGCGCTATCGCACGCTGCATTCGCTCAGCACCCCGGACCAGCGCGAACTCGACGCCACGCGGCAATACGCGGGGCAGCCGCTCACGCCATTGCGCGCGGAGCTCGTGCGCGACCTCGGCGGTGGCGCGCGCCTGGTCCGCATGCGTTCGCCCGCGCTGCCGCGACCCGTGCTGTGGCGCGCCACCAAGCTCGCCGAAGATGGTTGGCAGGTGCACCTGCTGCACGACGCCGGCGCCGTCGCGGCAGCGAGCCGCAGCGCGGCGCTGGCCGCCGGCGGCGCCTGGCTTGCGCTGGCCTTCCTCGCGCTGTTCATCCAGCAGCGGCGACGGCTGACGCTGCACCGGCTGCGCAGCCGCGAGGAACTCGAGGCGGTGCTGCGCCAGCACGCCGAGGAACTGCGCACGGCGCAGGGCGGCATCGTGCGCGCCGCGCAATCCGCCGGCGGGGGGCTGAGCCGCAGCCTCGAGCATCTTCCGCAGGGCGTGGTGATCATCGACGCGGACCTGCGCCTGGTGGCGTGGAATTCGCGCTACGTGGAGCTGTTCCGCTTCCCCGTCGACCTGCTGCAGGTGGGCCGCCCGGTCGAGGACCTGTTCCGCTACAACGCGCGGCGCGGGCTGCTGGGCGCGGGCGACGTGGAGGAAGCGATCCAGCGTCGCCTGGCGCACCTGCGCAGCGGCCGGCCGCACCTGCGCGAAAGCGAGAAGGAAGACGGCACGGTGCTGGAAATCCGCGGCAATCCCTTGCCTGAGGGTGGCTTCGTCACCAGCTACGCCGACATCACCAGCTACAAGAACGCCGCGCGCGAGCTGCGTTCGCTCGCCGACGCGCTGGAACGCCGCGTCGAGGAACGTACGCGCGACCTGGAAGCCGCGACGCGCGATGCGGAAGACGCCAACCGCTACAAGACCCGCTTCGTCGCCGCCGCGGTGCACGACCTGCTCCAGCCGCTGAACGCCGCCCGCATGTTCCTGTCGGCGCTGCGCGGCAAGCTCGGCGACGGCGAGGCGCGGGCCATCGCCAGCCATGCCGACGACGCGCTGGCCGCGCAGGACGCCATCCTCAACAGCCTGCTCGACATCGCCCGGCTCGAGGCCGGAAGCCTGCGCACCGACGTGCGCGAATTCGCGCTCGAGCCGCTGCTCGAGGCACTCGGCCACGAGTTCGGAATCGTCGCCGCTGGTCGCGGGCTCGCGCTGCGCCGCGTGCCGACGCGCGCGCTGGTGCGCAGCGACGAAGCGCTGCTGCGGCGGATCCTGCAGAACTTCCTCTCGAACGCGGTGCGCTACACCCCGCGCGGCCGGGTCCTGCTCGGATGCCGGCGCGTGCCGGGCGGCGTGCGCATCGAGGTGCACGACCAGGGCCCCGGCATCGCGGAAGCCCTGCAGCGCGAGATCTTCGAGGAGTTCCGCCGCCTCGACGACGGCGTCGCCAATGATCGTGGCGCGGGCCTCGGCCTCGCCATCGTCGAGCGCATCGGGCGGCTGCTCGGCCATCGCATCGGGCTGCGGTCGCGGCTGGGGCGCGGCAGCGTGTTCTCGGTACTGGTCCCGGAAGGGGATCCGTCGGCGGTGGCGGAATCGCCGGCCGCCTCGCCGGCCGCCAGCGCCGATGCCGGCGACGAGTCGTCGTTGCGCGGCTGTCGTGCCTGGTGCATCGACGACGATCCGCGCGTCTGCGAAGCCACCCGCGCGCTGCTCGAGCGCTGGGGCTGCGAGGTCGGGCTTGCGGCCGGCGCCAGCGAAGCGCTCGCCATGGCACGGCCCGGCGACGCGCCGCAGCTCTTGCTGCTCGACGTGCCGCTCAACGGCGCCGACGGCCCTTCGCTCTATCCGCGCCTGTGCGAAGCCTGGGGCGATTCACCGCCGGTGATCCTCGTCACCGCCGAACGCGACGAGGCCTTGCGCGCCCTTGCCCAGGCCGAAGGCTGGGGTTTCCTCAACAAGCCGGTGCGGCCGTCGGCATTGCGCGCGCTGATGACGCAATTGATGCTGCGCCGCGCAGGCTGATCGTCAGGCGGCGCCTTCCGGCTCCAGGGCCTTCACCAGCACCGCCGCCTGCGTGCGGCTGTGGCACTCGAGCTTCTTCAGGATTGCGGTGACGTGCACCTTGACGGTGTTCTCGGCCAGGCCGAGTTCGTGCGCTATCTGCTTGTTGAGCAGCCCGTCCGCCAGGCACAGCAGCACGCGGAATTGCTGCGGCGTGAGCTGCGCGAGCCTGGCCGCGAGCAGCGCGTCTTCCTCGGAGCGCTCGGCGGTCAGCGCCGGGAACCAGGTACCGCCGTCGAGGACCTCCGCGACCGCCCCGCCGATGGCTTCGGCGGGCGACGACTTCGGGATGAAGCCGGCGGCGCCGAACTGCTGCGCGCGACGGATCACGCGCGGATGGTCGTTCGACGAGATCACCACGACCGGCAGCTCCGGGTGCTCGCCGCGCACGTGCAGCAGCGCGGAAAAGCCCCGCGCACCGGGCATGGCGAGGTCGAGCAGCACCAGCTCGGTCTCCGGGTGCGCGGCGAGTTGCTGGGTCAGCGTGGCGACGCTGGACGCTTCGAGCACCGCCGCACCCGGCAAGGCGCCGCGCAGCGCGTGCAATACCGCGGCGCGGAACAGCGGGTGGTCGTCGGCGACGAGGATGGCCTGCGGGTCCATGCCCGCCAGTCTCGCATTACTGGCTGCCCGCGCGGCTAGCACCTTCGGGCTAGCCGGATCGCTATTCGAACGGCGCGTCGAGCTGGTCCATGCGGATCCGGTTGGCGAACAGCGAGAACGCGAGCATCCCCGCCAGGCCGTTGGCGCGCAAGACCCAGCGCGGCAGCCAGCGCGGCGGCGCCAGCGGCGCGGCGGTGGCGGCCCCGTCGGCATCGACGTCGCCATGGAACAGCGGCTCGAAGCGCACCGCGTCGCCCAGCGTCATCTTGCCGGCGAACAGCTGCCGGCACAGGTGCAGCTTTTCGTGCTTCAGCGCCCAGCGGAAGAAGGTGTGCACGCCGACGAGGCCGCGCAGGTACACCACGTCCTTGGTGAACGCCGCGCCGCCCGTCACCGGCACGCCGCGGAAGATGCGTTGCGCGGAGGCGAAGCTTTCCGCGTCGTCCTGGCCCGACGCAAGGAAATAGCGGAACACCTGCAGGAAATCGGCGCCGTCCATCGCCATCGCCACCGCCTCGATGCGCAGCGACACGCGCTTCATGCGTTCGATGTCGATCGCGCCGGTGATCTGCTCGGCGAACGTCGCCAGGCCTTCCTGCGTGGCGGTGGTCCGCGGCGACGACAGCGCCATGCTCTGCAGCACCGGTTGCTGGCGGCCGTTGAGCGCGGTGAGCGAGTGCACGAAGGCCTCGTGTTGCAGCAGCTGGTGCCGGTCGTAGTCGCTGAACGAGGCGCCGGCGCGCAGGCGGATGCGAGTCGAGCCGGCGGCGGCCTTGGCGATCAGGTCCGGGTCGAGCACGACTTCGATCACGCGCGCGTTGAAGTAGTCGTCGAGGTCGGCCTGCAGCTGCAGGCGCAGCGCCGTCGCGGAAATCGGCACCTGCTCCTCGGGCGCGAGCAGCTCGCGGTCGAGCTGGGCGGCGATGCCGATGAAATGGCGCGCCGCCTCGCGCGTGGACGGGCCGGCGCCCGGCAGCGGCTCGTCCGGGCGGCCGAACAGCTGCTGCGAGAAATCGCCGACGCCAGGCGTACCCAGCGATTCCAGCAGCTGCGCTGCGAGCCCCCACGATTCCGCGGATTCGGCGAGGTAGCGCCCCAACGGATGCGCGCGATCCGATTCCGCGGCGATCGCGTCCATCTCCCGACGCGCTTCGGCGAAATCGTGCTTCGGGTACGCGTGCTGCGGCAACTGCGGCTTGCCCGCGCGCCACTGCGCTAGGAACTCCGCCTGCACGCGCGCCGGCCAGCTCACCAGGTTCAGCAGGTTCAGGCCGCGCGCCGAGCACACCATCCGCGCATCGAGCGCCGCGTACCTCGCGATGTCGCGTTTTTCAGCCACGGATTTCAGTGCTTGCCGTATTTGTCGTCGAGGCGCTTGTTGAGCGCCTTGTTGGCGACCTTCGCGTCGGACTTCTGCGCCAGGCGGGTGGCGAGGCGGTCGGCTGCACCGGCGACCTCGTCGCGCAGCTTGAGGTAGTGGGCGTAGCGGGCCGGATCGAGCGTGCCGGCTTCGATCGCGGCGCGCACCGCGCAGCCGGGCTCGCGCTCGTGGCGGCAATCCCGGAACCTGCACTGCTCGGCCAGCGCTTCGATGTCGGCGAAATTGCGGTCGACATCCTCCTCGCCTGTGGGCTTGAGCTCGCGCATGCCGGGCGTGTCGATCAGGCACGCGCCCGACGGCAGCGGCACCAGCGCGCGATGCGTGGTGGTATGGCGGCCGCGCGCGTCGCTCTCGCGCACTTCGGCGGTCTTCATCTTCTCGATGCCGAGCAGCGTGTTGGTGAGCGTGGACTTGCCCGCGCCCGACGAACCGACCAGCACGACGCTGCAGCCCGGCTGCAGCCAGGGCGCGAGCACATCGACGGTGGCGGGATCCTTGGCGTTCACCGCGAACGCGGACATCTCCTGCGCGAGGCTGCCGGACAATTCTTCCAGCGCCGCAGCGATCGCGCCGGGATCCTCCGACGTCGCCCTGTCGGCCTTGGTGAGCACGACGACGGCGCTGGCGCCGCTGCCCTGCACCAGCAGCAGGTAACGCTCGATGCGGCGCGGGTTGAAGTCGGCGTCCAGCCCGCAGACGACGAACACGGTGTCGATGTTGGCGGCGATCAGCTGCTGCTTGTAATGCTCGCCGGCGGCGCCGCGCTTGATCGCAGAATGCCGCGGCAGCAGCGCCACGATCTTCGCCCCTTCCACGAGCGGCGCCTCGACCAGCACCCAGTCGCCGACCGCGGCACGCTCCTCGGGCGATGCCTGGCCCTTGCGATAGCCAGCCGCGCGCTGCCATTCGGGCAGCGATTCGACCGATACGGCCTGGCCCGGGGCTTCCGCGACCAGGTAGCCGCTGCGGTGCTGCTCGACCACGCGCGCCGGGCGCGCGCCGGGATGCGCGGCCATCAGGTCGGCCCACGCGGGATCGCCGACCGGGGCGTCGCCGTGAAGGGGATAAGGCCAGCCAATGGCGCGCAAATCGCTCATCGGGCGGATTCTGACACGGGGCGCATTCCGGCAAGGCGAACCGGCCGGGCGGCATCTGCCCGGAGATTTCCGCTAGGCTGGCGCTCCCACCCGCAATCCGCATGGAAGCCGTGTCTCCGTCCTCCCCACGTCCCGCAGCCGCCGCCCTGAAAACCCGCGAGCGCCTGTCCGAAGTCCGATACGAAATCCGCGGCGAACTCGCCCGCCGCGCGCGCGAACTCGAGGCCGGCGGCCGCAGCCTGATCAAGCTGAACATCGGCAACCCCGGTGCGTTCGGCTTCCGCGCGCCGGAACACCTGCAGCGCGCGATCGCCGACCGCATCGACGCCACCGATCCGTACACGCACCAGCAAGGCCTGCCCGCCGCGCGCGAGGCGATCTCCGCCTTCCATCGCGCGCGCGGCACGCCCAACGCCTCGCCGGAACGCGTGTTCGTCGGCAACGGCGTGAGCGAGCTGATCGACCTGTCGCTGCGCGCGCTGCTGAACCCGGGCGACGAGGTGCTGCTGCCCTCGCCCGACTATCCGCTGTGGAGCGCGGCGACCATCCTCAACGACGGTCGCCCGGTGTATTACGCGTGCAAGCCGGAAAACGGCTTCCTGCCCGATCCGGACGAGATCGCGTCGCTGGTGACGCCGCGCACCCGCGCGATCGTCCTGATCAACCCGAACAATCCGACTGGCGCGAGCTATCCGCGCGCGCTGCTCGAGCGCATCGTCGCGATCGCCGCGCAGCACCGCCTGCTGCTGATGGCCGACGAGATCTACGACGGCATCCTCTACGACGAGGCCGCGTTCGAGCCGCTCGCGCCGCTGGCCGGCGACCTGCCCTGCCTGTCGTTCGGCGGCCTGTCGAAGGTGCATCGCGCCTGCGGCTGGCGCGTCGGCTGGGCGGTGCTCAGCGGCGACCCGATGGCGAGTGGCGACCTGCACCATGCGATGGACCTGCTCGGCGCGCTGCGCCTCTGCGCGAACGTGCCGGGCCAGTTCGCGATCGAGGCCGCGCTGCACGGCGAGGACACGATCGGCGCGCTCACGGCGCCGGGCGGGCGCCTGCACGAGACGCGCGCAGCGCTGATCGAGGCCTGCGCCGCGAGCCCGCACCTGGAACTGGTGGCGCCGCAGGGCGCGCTGTACGGCTTCCCGGCGGTGGTCGGCGACGCGGCGCGCGGCTTCGACGACCACGCGTTCGCGCTGCAGTTGATGGAGGAGGAAGGCGTGCTGGTGGTGCCGGGCTCGAGCTTCAACGTGCCGTACCGCAACCACTTCCGCGTCACGCTGCTCCCGGAGGCGCCGGTGCTGCGCGAGGTGTTCGCGCGCATCGACCGCGTGCTCTCGCGGCGCGCGGCGGCGGCATCGACTGCTCCGGCGGCCGGCGCGCCTGCGCCCGCTGCGACTGCTGCTGCCTGACATGAAGTACCTCGCGCTCGGTGACAGCTACACGATCGGCGAAGGCGTCGCGGCCGACGCGCGCTGGCCAGTGTTGCTTGCGCGCGCGCTGCGCGACGGCGGCGTGGAGATCGAGGACCCGCGCATCATCGCGACGACCGGCTGGACGACCGACGAACTGTCGGCCGCCATGGACGCGGCCGAACCGCTGGGCGAGTGGGATTTCGTGACCCTGCTGGTCGGCGTCAACAACCAGTATCGCGGCCGCGGAGTCGACGAGTACCGCGCGCAGTTCGAGGCGCTGCTGCATCGCGCGATCGTGCTCGCCGGCGGCCGCTGCGAGCGCGTGCTGGTCCTGTCGATCCCGGACTGGGGCGTCACCCGGTTCGGCGCGGACTCCGGCCGCGATCTCGCGCAGGTGTCGCGCGAGCTCGATGCGTTCAATGATGCTGCGCGCGAGCTGAGCGCGCGGCACGGCGTCGCCTTCGTGGACATCGCGCCGGTGTCGCGCGCCCGCGGCGGCGAGCCGGCGATGCAGGCCGATGACGGATTGCATCCCTCCGCCGAAATGCATGCGCTGTGGCTGCAGGCGGCACTGCCGGTCGCGCAGCGCCTGCTGTCCGACACGGAACCCGACTGATGGCGGCACCGGGCCACGCACCGCCCGAGCCCGTCGCCGGCACGGCGCCTGCGGGCGCAGGCCATGCCTTCGATGCCGCGACCGCGGCGCGGATCGCCGCCGCCTTCCGCGCCGGACGCGGGCACGGCAGTCGCGCCATCTGGTGCTATGCACGCGTCAAGCTGGGCAGCGATCCGCTGTATCCGGGCGTGATCGCCGCGCTGCGCGGCTGCGATGCACCGCTGCTCGACCTGGGCTGCGGCATCGGCCTGCTCGCGCACGCGTTGCGCGATGCGGGCCTCGGCATGCCCTACCGCGGCGTGGACATCGACGCGCCGAAGATCGCGCACGCGGTGCGTGCCGCTGCCAGCGCCGGCTTGCACGATGTCGCGTTCGAGGCCGTGGACCTGTCAGCGCGCATGCCCGCGCATTCCGGCAGCGTGGCGATCCTCGACGTGCTGCAATTCGTTTCGCTGCAGGCGCAGGCCGCGATCCTCGACGACGCCGTCGCGATGCTCGCCCCCGGCGCGCGCCTGGTGATCCGCACGGGCCTGGACGACGGCAGCCCGCGCGCGCGCTTCACCCGCCGCATCGATGTGCTGTCGCGCGCGCTGCGCTGGATGAATGCCGGGCCGCAGGCCTATCCCGATCCCGATGCCTTGCGCGCGCGCTTCGACGCCGCGGGCCTGTCCAGCACCTTCGCGCCGCTCTACGGCCGCACGCCCTTCAACAACTGGCTCGTCGTCGCGGAGCGGCCCGCTCAGTCCGGCAACACGCTGCGATAACCGCGTGCTGCGATGTCGTCGAGGACGCGCGCGACGATCTCCAGGTTGCGGCCGTGCGCCGATCCTTCGTGCAGCAACACGATCGCGCCCGGTGCCAGCGTGCGCAGGATCCGCGCCGAGACACGCGCCGGATCGCGTTCGACCGCGTCGTAGCCGCGCGCGCTCCACGCAACACGGGTCAGGCCGAGGCGCGCGAGCGGCGCGGCGACGAAGGGATTGGAAAACCCGACCACGGCACGGAACCAGCGCGGCGCGACGCCCGCGATTTCGGTGAGCGCCGCCTGCGCGCCTTCGATCTCGCGCGACATCCGCTTCGGGCCGAGCGCCCAGAACCAGCCCGCCGGATGCGCCGCGCTGTGGTTGCCGATCGAATGGCCCCGACGCAGCATCTCGCGCACCAGTTCCGGCCGCGCCCGCGCGCGGTCGGCGACGACGAAGAACGTCGCCTTGATGCCGCGCGCGTCGAGCAGGTCGAGCATTGCGGGCGTGTCGTCGGACGGGCCGTCGTCGATCGTGACCCAGGCGACGCGCTCCTGCGTGCCCAGCCGCCAAAGCACCGGGCCGAACAGCGCCGAGCGCGGCCGGAACGTGCCCCAGGCCACGATGGCGTGCGACAGCAGCAGCATCGGCAGGCCGACGTGCCAGTCCAGGCGCCACCACAGCAGCGCCACGAGCAGTTGCGACGCGCCCAGCGCCCACGCCCCGGCGTGCGGCCGTCGCGGCGGCCGGTGCAGTCCCGGGAAGGCGGGGCTGCCGGCGGATGTGCCGGAAACGGGGGATTCCATGATCCGGATCATGCCGCACGCGACGAGCCCGCGCTGCCCCGGGGCGTAGAATGACGGCCCCCACGCACGTTTCCAGGACCGCCGCCATGTCGCTCGACCCCGCCCTGCGCGCCCGCATCGACGCGCTGCTCTCCACCAACAAGGTGGTGCTGTTCATGAAGGGCGAGCCGCGCGCGCCGCAGTGCGGTTTCTCGGCGAAGGCCGCCGCCGCGCTCGCGTCGATCGGCCTGGACGACTACGCGCACGTCGACGTGCTGTCGGATCCGGAGATCCGCGACGGCATCAAGGCCTACGGCGACTGGCCGACCATTCCGCAGCTGTACGTCAACGGCGAGCTCGTCGGCGGCAGCGACATCGTCGAGCAGATGGCGTCGAGCGGCGAACTGCAGGCCGCGCTCGGGCTGCCGCCGCCGGACCGCACGCCCCCGTCGATCCGCATCAGCGACGCCGCCGCCGCGGTGTTGCGCAGCGCGATTGCCGACGCCGGCGAGGGTTTCGCGCTGAAGGTATCGGTGGATCCTCGCTACAACGCGCAGCTGCAGGCCGAGCCGTCCAGCCCGAACGCGATCGCCGCCGAGGCTGCGGGCATCCGCGTGCAGTTCGACCTCGCGTCCGCGCGCCGCGCCGAAGGCCTGTCGATCGACTGGGTGGACGACGCGCGCGGCCGCGGCCTCGTCATCGAGAACCCGAACGCGCCGGCGAAGGTGCGCGAACTCGCGCCGGCCGATGCCGCCGCGCGCCTCGCCGCCGGCACGCTCACGCTGGTGGACGTGCGCCCGGCGCAGGAGCGCGCGCTCGCCGCGCTCGCCGGCGGCTTCCAGACGCTCGACAACGGTGCTGCCGCGCTCGAGGCGCTGCCGAAGGACACGCCGCTCGCATTCCTGTGCCACCACGGCGGGCGCAGCGCGCAGGCCGCGGAGCACTTCCGCCAGCTCGGCTTCCGCGAAGTCCACAACGTCACCGGCGGCATCGACGCCTGGGCCGACCTGGACGCCTCGATCCCGAAGTACTGA
>DATJDY010000247.1:0-1640 GCA_035497155.1 Luteimonas sp. | reverse complement strand
CGCGATCGCCGCGCCGATGCCGCGGCTGGCACCGGTGACGATTGCGACGCGGGGCGAGGCGCCGCTCATTGGCCGGCGAGCTTCGGGTTGAGGCTGTACGTGCCGTGCATCGCGGTCTCCCCGAGCACGTTGCCCTGCATCGCATGGAACACGTCGCCCGCGGTGAAGCGCGCCGGCAGCGGCAGCCGGTCCGTGCCAAGCGCGAACACGCGGAAGAAGTAACGGTGCATGCGTAGGTCGTTCGGCGGCGGATACGGGCCGTCGTAGCCGTAGTAATCGCCGCGCAGGCCGCTGTCGTCGCCGGCGAACCAGCTGGTGTAGTCGTTGATGCCCTGGCGGCTGGCGTCGGGGCCCTTCGGCGCGCGCTTGCCGCCCTTGTCGAAGCCGTCGCTGCAGCTGCCGGCGGCGATGGTCGAGACGTCGGCCGGAATATCGACCATCACCCAGTGCACGAAATCGCCGCGCGGCTGGTCGGCCGGGATCTCGACGTCGTCGCGGCCGGCGAGCGAGGCGTCGGTCGGCGCGTCGGTGTCGATGCACATCACCACGAACGAACGCGTGCCCGCGGGCGCGCCGTCCCACGCCAGGTGCGGATTGCGATTGCCGCCGAAGCCCCCGGGCGCGCCGAGCGCGAATTCCGCCGGGATCGGGCCGCGGTTCTCGAAGCTGTCGCTGTGGATGCGCATGCGGGCCTCCTGGTTGGCGTCCGCCGATTGTAGGACACGCAAGCGTGTCATCTCCCGCGTTGCGACGCGCTGCAACCCGTCGTCAGCAAGGGCCGTGGCGGCGCGGCGCGAGGCGGTCGGCGACCCAGTCCTCGGCATAGCCGTCGCGCCCGAGGCCGCGCAGGAAGCCGCAATGGCCGCCGTGGCGCGAGACCTCGAGCGTAGCCGCCGGCGGCAGCGCCAGCGCCAGCGCGCGGAAATGCTCGAACGGGATCACTGGATCGTCCTCGGCCATCAGGATGTGCGCCGGCACGCGCAGCGCGGCCAGCCGGTCGCCGGCGATCGAGTAGCCGTCGAAGTACGCGTCGAGAGAACCGAAGTCGGTGTGCCGCACCACCAGCCATTCGGTGAGTTCGCGCATGCCCAGGTGCAACGTGCGGTCGTCGAAATCGTGCACGCGCGGGAACAGCTGGCGCTTGCGCACCAGCGAGCGCCGCCACTTGCGCTCGAAGTAGTGCAGGTACACGCGCCAGCCGCGCTCCATCTGCTCCATGGTCGCCTTCGGATCGAGCACCGGGCAGACCGCGGCGACCGCCGACAGCGGCAAGCCGGCATCGGGCGCGCGCAAGGCCAGGCGCAGCGCGAAATTCCCGCCGAGCGAATAGCCGGCCGCCACCAGCGGGCGCGACGCACTCGCCTCCGGCCAGAAGCGCCGCGCGACGTCGCGGGCTGCGAACACCACCTCGTCGATGCGGTTGGAGTGGAAGATCGCCTCGTTGAGGTGGTGGCTGTCGCCGTGGTCGCGGAAGTTCAGCCGGAACGTGGCGAAGCCGCGCTCCAGCAGGCGCGCGGCCGTCTGCCGCATGTAGCTCGATTCGGCGCTGCCTTCCCAGCCGTGCAGCAGCAGCGCGAATCCGCGCGGCTCGATGCCCGGCACCACGCTGTGCAGTCCTTCCAGGCGCACGCCCGGGCCGC
>DATJDY010000246.1:0-2317 GCA_035497155.1 Luteimonas sp. | reverse complement strand
CATGCCGGCGATGCGCGCTTCGCCCCATTCCGGGATCCAGCCGACGGTGCGGATCGCGGCGAGCGCGTCGCGGCGCAACCCGGCCTGCTCCATCGAGATGAACCACTGCGGCGTCGCACGGAAGATGACCGGCGTGCGGTGCCGCCAGCAATGCGGATACGCGTGCGTGATCGTGGCGTGCGCGAGCAGGCGGCCGCCGTCGCGCAGCACGCCGACGATGGCGTCGTTCGCCTTCCACACGTGCATGCCCGCGAGCACCACCTCGCCGGCGGGCGGCGTGGACGGCAGGTACACGCCGCGGCCGTCGACCGGATTGAGTTCGGCGGCCGAATACTGCTCGACCAGGCCATAGCGCTGGCCGACGACGAAGTCTTCCTGGCCGTGGCCGGGAGCGGTGTGCACCGCGCCGGTGCCGTCCTCGGCGGAGACGTGCTCGCCGAGGATCACCGGGATGTCGCGCGCCGCGTAGAACGGATGGCGCAGGTGCTGGCCTTCCAGCTCCGCGCCCTTCGCGCGTCCGAGCACGACGACTGCGTCGACGCCGTAGCGCTTGAGCGCATCGGCCGCGAGCGCGTCGGCGAGCACGAGCAGGCGGCGCCCGCCATCGGCACGGCGCGGGCCTTCGACCAGCACGTAATCGAGTTCCGGCCCGAGGCTCACCGCCAGGCTCGCCGGCAGCGTCCACGGCGTCGTCGTCCAGATCGGGATCGCGACCTCGTCGCCTTCTTCGATCGCGACGCCGAACGCTGCGGCCAGCGATTCCGGCCGCTTCGCGGCGTACGCGACGTCGATCGCCGGCGACTGCTTGTCGTGGTATTCGATCTCCGCCTCGGCCAGCGCCGAACCGCAGTCGAAGCACCAGTACACCGGCTTGACGCCGCGCGCGAGGTGGCCGCGCTCGATGATCTTCGCCAGCGAGCGCAGCATCTCCGCTTCGTAGCCGAAATCCATCGTGCGATAGGGATTGTCCCAGTCGGCGATCACGCCCAGGCGCTTGAAGTCCACGCGCTGCAGGTCGATCTGCGACTGCGCGTACTCGCGGCACTTCGCCCGGAACTGCGCGGCGTCGAGCACGTCGTCGCCCTGCTTGCTGCCGACCTTGCCGAACTTCTTCTCCACCGCGAGCTCGATCGGCAGGCCGTGGCAATCCCAGCCCGGCACGTATGGCGCGTCGTAACCGGCGAGCAGGCGCGACTTCACCACCGCGTCCTTCAGCACCTTGTTGACCGCGTGGCCGAGGTGGATGGGGCCGTTCGCGTAGGGCGGGCCGTCGTGGAAGACCCAGGTCTCGCGGCCCTTGGCCTCGGCACGGATCCGTGCGTACAGGTCCTCGCCTTCCCAGCGCGCGAGCGCGACGGGTTCGCGCTTCGGCAGGTCGCCGCGCATCGGGAACTCGGTGGCCGGCAGGTGGATCGTGGCCTTGTAGCGGTTGTTGTCCTGGTCGCTCACTTGGATCCGATGCTGTCTGGGGTCTGGTGGGGGTTGAGGATAGCTTGCTCGTCGAGGACCGCCCGCGCGCGCGCCGCGTCGAGGTGCATCTGCGCGACCAGCGCCGGCAGGCCGTCGAACTTTTCCTCGTCGCGCAGGCGGGCGACGAACTCGACGCGGATGCGGCGCCCGTACAGGTCGCCCGCGAAATCGAACAGGTGCGCCTCGAGCAAGGGCTCGCGGCCATCGACGGTGGGCCGGGTGCCGAAGCTCGACACCGAGGGCCAGGGCGCCGGGCCGACGCCGTGGACCAGCGTGGCGTAGATGCCCGACAGCGCCGGCACCTTGCCGCCGAAGCGCAGGTTGGCCGTGGGATAGCCCAGCGTGCGCCCGAGCTGCGCGCCGCGGACCACGTGCCCGCCGATCGCGTATGGCCGCCCGAGCAGCCGCGCAGCCGCGGCGAAATCGCCGGTGCGCAAGGCCTCGCGGATGCGCGTGCTCGAGACCCGCTCGCCATCGAGCAGCACCGGCTCGATCTCGTCGGCGACGAAGCCGAGCGCGCGCCCGAGCCGGCGCAACGTGGCGATGTCGCCGCCGCGCTTGTGGCCGAAGCGGAAGTCCGGGCCGACCCAGACCTCGCGCGCATGCAACCTCGCGACCAGCAGTTCGCGCACGAACTCTTCCGCCGGCATCGCCGCCAGGCGTGCATCGAAGCGCAGCAACCCGACACGGTCGGCACCGAGCCGCGCCAACCCCGCGAGCTTCGCGCCCGGCAGCATCAGCCGCGGCGGCACCGGATGCGCGAAGACTTCGCGCGGCAGCGGCTCGAAGCCGACCGCCGCCATCGGCACGCCGAGCGCGCGCGCGCGCGCGCCGGCGCGGCCCAGCA
>DATJDY010000245.1:0-2173 GCA_035497155.1 Luteimonas sp. | reverse complement strand
CTGTACTCGAGGCTGCCGGCGTCGGCGATCGCGGCCAGGACCACCGGCATTGCACTGGTGTCCCCGTCCTCGATGGCCTTGCGCAACAGCGCGCGGATCGCGGCGTCGGCGTGCGCGATCGCATGGATCAGCGGCAGCGTGGCCTTGCCCTCGGCCAGGTCGTCGCCGAGGTGCTTGCCCAGCGTGGCTTCGTCGGCAGCGTAATCGAGCACGTCGTCGGCGATCTGGAAGGCGTGGCCAAGCGCGAGGCCATATGCGTGGAACGCGTCGCAGGTGGCGGCATCGGCGCCGGCCAGCAGCGCGCCCAGCCGCGTCGCGGCGGCGAACAGCACCGCGGTCTTGCGCTCGATCACGCGCAGGTACGCGGCCTCGTCGGTGTCCGGGTTGCGCACGTGCAGCAACTGCAGCACCTCGCCCTCGGCGATGCGGTTGGTGGTGTCGGCGAGCACGCGCATCACTTCCATCCGGTCGAGTTCGACCATCATCTGGAAGCTGCGCGAATACAGGAAGTCGCCGACCAGCACGCTCGCGGCGTTGCCGAACAGCGCGTTGGCGGTGCTGCGCCCGCGCCGCAGGTCGGATTCGTCCACCACGTCGTCGTGCAGCAGGGTCGAGGTGTGGATGAACTCCACCACGGCGGCGAGCTGGTGCGCGTCGGCGCCGACGCCGTCCGCGGGCGTGGCACCGCGTTTGCCCAGCGCCGCCGCGGCGAGCAGCAGCAGCATCGGTCGCAGGCGCTTGCCGCCGGCGCCGACGATGTGCTCGGCGACCTGGTTCACCAGGACGACGTCCGAGGCGAGGCGTCGCCGGATCAGGGCGTCGACGGCCGCCATGTCGGCGGCGGCGAGGTCCTGGATGGCGGCCAGGCCGGGCACGGCGTCGGCAGGCGGCTGCCGGGGCGGGACGGTGTCCATGCGGGGTCCGTTGCGGGGAACCGGGATTATAGGCAACGCCTGCGCCAGCCCGCGTTTTTCGAGGCGAATTCCGACGGCCCGGCGGGGGAAAGCCCGCGGGTGGCGGATGCCCGGTTGTGCCAGAATGCCCATCGGCCCGTACGCGGGCGAAACCTGAAGGAAAAGTCCATGGCGCGCGGTGTTAACAAGGTGATCCTGGTCGGCAACCTGGGCAACGATCCGGACGTGAAATACACCCAGGGTGGCATGGCCATCACCACGCTGAGCGTGGCGACGACCTCGGTGCGCAAGGACCGGGACGGCAATCCCCAGGAAAAGACCGAGTGGCACCGCGTGAAGCTCTTCGGCAAGCTCGGCGAGATCGCCGGCGAATACCTGAAGAAGGGGCGCCAGGTCTACATCGAGGGCCGCATCGAGTACGGCTCGTACGAGAAGGACGGCGTCAAGCACTACACCACCGATGTCGTGGCCGACGAGATGCAGATGCTCTGTGGTGGCGGCGAGGGCGGCGGTGCCGGCGGTGGCCGCGGCGAATCGCGCGGTGGCGGCGAGCGTCCGCAGCGCAGCGCGCCTGCGCAGCGCCGCGAGGCTCCGGCCGCCGCCAAGGCCGACTTCGGCGGCGAGGACTTCGCCGACGACGACATCCCGTTCTGAGCCGCTTCATGACGACATGGCTCGTGACCGGCGGCGCCGGTTTCATCGGTGGAAATTTCGTGCTCGAAGCCGTGTCTTCGGGCGTCCGGGTGGTCAACCTCGACGCGCTCACCTACGCGGGCAACCTCGATACGCTGTCGCCGCTCGAAGGCGACGCACGCCACGCATTCGTGCATGGCGACATCGGTGACAGGGCCCTCGCGGCGCGCCTCCTCGCGGAATACCGGCCGCAGGCGGTCGTCAACTTCGCCGCCGAAAGCCACGTGGACCGCTCGATCGACGGCCCGGCCGCCTTCGTGCAGACCAACGTGGTCGGCACGCTGGCGCTGCTGGAGGCCACGCGCGACTACTGGCGGTCGCTGGAAGGGGCGGACAAGGACGCGTTCCGGTTCCTGCACGTCTCCACCGACGAGGTCTACGGTTCGCTGGGCGATACCGGCAAGTTCACCGAAGACACGCCCTACGCGCCCAATTCGCCGTATTCGGCATCCAAGGCCGCTTCGGACCACCTGGTGCGCGCGTTCCACCACACCTACGGGCTGCCGGTGCTGACCACCAACTGCAGCAACAACTACGGCCCGTACCAGTTCCCGGAGAAGCTCATC
>DATJDY010000244.1:0-8262 GCA_035497155.1 Luteimonas sp. | reverse complement strand
CTCGGCCACCATCACGACATCGGGCACGCCGACCGGCTCGCCCGCCATGCGCGAACCGCCGCCGGAGACGCCGATGATGCCGTTGTCGCGGCTGCTGATGCTGACCGCGGCGAGCACGCCTTCATCGACCATGAACTTGTTGATCGCCGGCACCAGCTCCATGCGGTCGCGGAAGCGCTTCATGCGCTCGCCGTTGTCGCCGCTGCGATCGGCCGGGATGTCGAACTCGTGCAGCTTCGCCAGGCCGTCGGCGTCCAGGCGCTGCCAGTCGGCCTCGATGCCCGGCTTGTACTCGCGCGCATCGCTCACGAAGGCGATCTTGCCCTTGAGCTTGCCCTTGTACTTCTCCATGTCGGCCTTCGACTTGATGCTGACGACGACGGCATCGCCCTCGACCGGGCCGTTGGTGCCCGGTGTCCAGGCCTTCGGGATCGCGTACAGCGGCACGGCGTGCGGCGACACCATCTCGACGCGCGAATGCGAGTAATCCCAGCCGCGGCCGAACTTCTCGAAGGCTTCGTCGTGGACGTTGGACATGCCCCAGCCCGAGAGCTTGGTGCGCGCCCAGGCGTTGGCCTTGTCCATGTTCGGCGAGGCGGTCAGGCGCGGGCCGACGTCCTCGGTGAGCTCGCGCAGGGTCGACATCACCTGCGAGTGGGTGAAGGCTTCCTGCCGGATGCGGGCGACCATGTCGAGGTCGACCGATTCCATCGATTGCGCGGACGCCACGCCCGCTGCCATGGCCATGCAGGCCGCCAACAAGTATCGCTTCAAGGTTCGTCCCCCAGGACTCGACAGGAACCCCGAGTCTGGCAGCCCAGGGGCGCTCGCGCCCCTGCATTCGGTCATGGTCCGGCGCGGCGGCGGGTGGTCCGCGGTCGCCGGCGCCGGGCCGGCGGCTAGACTGTGCGGCATGAACTACCGCCACGCCTTCCATGCCGGCAACCACGCCGACGTGCTCAAGCACGTCACGCTGCTGGCCCTGTGCGACGCCCTGCTGGCCAAGCCGGCGCCGGTCTTCGCCCTGGACACCCACGCCGGCCGCGGCCTCTACGCCCTGGCCGGCGAGGCGGCCCGGCGCACCGCCGAGGCCGATGACGGGATCGCGCGGCTGCAGGCGTCGGTGCGCGCCGGGGGCTTCGCACCGCCGGTCGAGCGTTACCTCGCGGCGCTCGACGCGTGCCGCGCCGCGCACGGCGCCGATGCGTATCCGGGATCGCCGTGGTTGCTGGCGCACGCCCTGCGCGAAGACGACCGGATCGCCTGCTGCGAGCTGCAGGAAGAGGAAGCGGCTGCGCTGCGCCATGCCTTCCACTTCGATCCGCGGGTCGCGGTCCATCGCCGCGATGGCTACGTGGCGATGAAGGGACTGCTGCCGCCGAACGTCGATGGCCGCCGGTATGCGCGCGGCCTGGTCCTCGTCGACCCGCCGTATGAAGCGCAGCTCGCGGAGTTCGACATGGCCCTGGCGGCGCTGAAGGAAGGCATCGCGCGCTGGCCGCAGGGCGTGTTCGCTCTTTGGTACCCGATCAAGCAGCGGCGCACGATGCAGCCGTTCCTGCGCGCGGCGGGCAAGCTCGCGACGAAGGCCGGCAGCGGCTTGCGGATCGAGTTGCTGGTGCGGCCGGACGATTCGCCGCTGCGCATGAACGGCAGCGGCATGCTGCTGCTGAATCCGCCGTGGCGCATCGAAGCCGCACTGGCGCCGGCGCTCGCGCAACTCCACGCCGCGCTCGGCGAGCCCAACGCCCCGCCGCCGCTCGTCGAAACCCTCGCCTAGCTCGACAGATTCGTAGTCAGGCGGGGTCGGCGACGGCGGATTGCTCGGGTTCGAAGAAGCTCCAGCGGACTTCCGGGAACTCGCGCTTCAGCGCGCGCTCCACCTCGTCGATCGCATCCAGCAGCGCGCGCACGTCCGTCGACTCGCGCATCCGCGCCTGCACCGACACCATCACCTCGCTGCCGAGCTGCAGCGTGATCAGGCTGATGACGTTGGCGATTTCCGGACGTGCCTCCAGGAAGGCCCGCACCTGCGCCTGCCGCTGCGGATCGATGCTCTGCCCGATCAGCATCGCCTTGACCTCGATGGCGACGAGCACCGCCACGACGATCAGCAGCACGCCGATGGCGATGGTGCCGAGCGCATCCCACGCCGGATTGCCGGTGGCCACGCTCAGCAGCACCGCGGCGAGCGCGAAGCACAGGCCCAACAGGGCGGCGAGGTCCTCGCCGAAGATCACGACCAGCTCGCTCTGGCGACTGCCGCGGAACCACTGCCAGAGGTTGCGGTCGCCGCGCACCTTCGCCACTTCCTGCAGGCAGGCGCGCATCGAGATGCCTTCGGCGACGATACCGAAGACCAGCACCCCGGCTGCCCACCACCACTGCTTCAGCGGCGTGGGCTCCTGCAGCTTGTGGATGCCTTCGTAGAGCGAGAACATGCCGCCGACGCTGAACAGCATCACCGCGACGAGGAAGGACCAGAAGTACACGGCCTTGCCGTGGCCCAGCGGATATTCCGGCGAGGGGGGCTTGCGCGCCTGGCGCATGCCCAGCAGCAGGAGCAGCTGGTTGCCGCAGTCGGCGAGCGAATGCACCGTCTCGGCGAGCATCGCGCTGGAATGCGTGAACCAGGCCGCCACGCCCTTCGCCACGGCGATGGCGAAGTTGGCGCCGAGGGCGAAGAGGATTGCGCGGGTGGAGTCGGATCCGGCCATGCGGCAAGTCTACAGGCGGGCCGCCACGACGGGACGGTGCTTCATACGCCGAACGGCCATGTCTCCGGCATGCCCCGGGCATGGCCATCGCCCAGCGCATCGATCGCGCGCGTCCGGTCGAACCACGTCCAGCCGTCGTACTGCCGGCCCAGCGACGACGCGGCGTAGTGGCTCCAGCGCTCGGTGTCGGCCCGGTACACGACGCCGATGTAACGCTCCAGCCGCGTCGGACCGAGCGCCTCGCGCGCGAGGTCGTGGCGATGGCCGTCGCCGCGCAGGTCGAGCAGCGAGCAGGCGGCCGCCGGCTCGAGCACGGCGGCATCGTGGAAGAGGCGCTCGACGCTCTCGGGACGCGATGGATTGACCTGCATGACCTGCATCGGCGCATCCCACTCCGGGGCGGCGGCGACGGTGCCCGCGTGGGTGCCGAAGCCCAGCAGCGCCGCATCGCCGCCGAAGGCCTCACGCGCGAGCTGGCCAAGGTTGAGTTCGCCGCGCACCTCGCCCATCTCGGTTTCGCGCGCGTCGCCGATGTGCGAGTTGTGCGCCCAGACCACGGCGCGGGCGCCCGGGCCACCCGCGTCGAGCAGGTGCCGCAGGGTTTCGAACATGTGGCCGTCGCGCAGGTTCCACGACTCGGCGGCGCCGTAGTACATCGCGCGGTAATAGGCTTCGGCGTCGCGCACCAGGCGCGCGTTCTGCGTGGCGTCGAACCAGTCGCGGCCGTCGCGCGCGGTGTACTTCAGGCGCATTTCCAGCAGCTCCCGCAACATGTCGGTGACGGCCTGCTCGCAGAGCGCGTAGCCCTTGTTCAGCGCCATCCGGCCGTATCCGGCGGGTTCGCTCGCCCATGGCGCGATGCAGCTGTAGCGGTGCCTCGCGATGGCCGCGGCCTCCGGATCGACGCGGTCGAGATAGTCGACGACCGCGCGGATCGAAGCGCCGAGGCTGTACAGGTCGAGGCCGTGGAAGGACACCCGTCGTTCCTGCGGCTGCGCCAGGTTGTGGGCGCGCAGCCAGTCCACGAACGCGGCCATTTCCCGGTTGCGCCACATCCAGGTCGGGAAGCGCCGGAATGGCGGTGGTGCGCTGCCCTGCACGGGCAGGCCGCGGACGTGACGGTCGATGGTGGCCGCGTCGGGCCAGTCGGCCTCGACCGCGACGATGCGGAAACCATGGTGTTCGACCAGCCGGCGCGTGATCGCCGCGCGCGCACGGTAGAACTCCGAGGTTCCGTGGCTGGCTTCGCCGAGCAGCACGACGGTGGCACCCGCGTAGCGGTCGTACATCGCGCCGAACGCGGGGTCGTCCAGCGAGGGCAGCGGCTCGACGGTGCGCGCGAGCAGCGCGGGAATCGATGCGCGTTCGCGCACGGGAACAGGACGCTGCGCGGGACCCTTCGCGCGCGCCGGCGTGGCGGCCTGCTCCGGCGCCGTCGCCGGGATAGACGCGCGATCGGCGACCGGCGCGTCATCGCACCAGGCGTGCGCGCCGACCAGCGGCACGAACAGCACGTCGCCCAGGTCCTCCTCGCGCCATGTTCCTTCGCCGGTGCGCGTGATCTTGAGCAGGCGCTGCCCTCGCCGCGTCGGGCCGACCGGCATGACCAGCCGCCCACCGATCGCGAGTTGGCGGCGCAGTACATCGGGGACGTCCGGCGCGCCGGCCGCGGCCAGGATCGCGTCGAAAGGTGCGTCGGCCGGCGCGCCACCGCTGCCGTCGCCGGTGCGCACCTCGACGTTCCCGATTCGGAGCCGCCGCAATCGTTCGCGCGCGAGCGACGCGAGTTCGGCGTGGCGCTCGATCGCGAGCACCTCGCCGGCCAGCCGCGACATCACCGCCGCCGCGTAGCCCGACCCGGCGCCGATCTCCAGCACGCGGTCGCCAGGCTCGATGCGCGCGGCTTCCAGCATCAACGCGACGATGTAAGGCTGCGAAATCGTCTGCCCCGCCTCGATCGGCAGCGGCGAATCCTCGTAGGCGAACTCGCGCATCGCGGCGTCGAGGAATTCCTCGCGCGGGATGTCGCGCATCGCGTCGAGGACGCGGGGGTCGCGGACGCCGCGCGCCACGACCTGGCGCTCGACCATGCGCTGGCGCTGGGCCGGGAAGCTGTCCATGCGGAAAGCACTACTCCCCGCCGCGTCAAGGCCGCGTGGCCGTCCCTTGCGCCGGTGGCGCCATGAACAGCGCGCCGATCGCGAGCGCCGTGCGGTACGGCTCGGGCTCGTTGCGGTTGCTGAGCAGCACGACCGTCAGCCGGCGCGCCGGCCAGCGCACGATCACGTTGCAGAAGCCGACCGTCTCGCCCGAGTGCCACAGCGTCTCGCCGGTGATCCGCCAGCCGAAGCCGTACTGCGCTTCGTAGGGCTCGCCGGTGACTTCCACCTGCGGCGAGAACGCCAGCTTGCGCGAGGCGTCGCCGAGCAACCGGTCGTCGTACAGCGCGGCATCCCAGAGCGCGAGGTCGTCGATCGACGAGTAGATCCCGCCATCCCCCAGCACCGCGCTGGTGGTGCTCTGGTCGGTGCGCGCCCACGCGCCTTCCTTCGACGCGCCTGCATCGGCCTGCGTGTAGCCCCATGCGCGATGCGGCGGCTCAGGTCCGCCGGCCACGTATGCGAGCGTGTCGCGCATGCCCAGCGGCCCGAAGATACGGGCCTGCAGGAAGTCCGGGTAGGCCATGCCCGACGCGCGTTCCACCACCAGCGACAGCAGCGCGAGCACGCCGGCATCGCGGATCTGGCCCTGCCAGTCGTCGCCCATCAGGTCTTCGTAGTCGACGAGGCCGGAGGTGTGCGTGAGCAGATGACGCAGCGTGATCGCGTCCGCCGCCGCCGGCAGTTCCGGAAGCCATTTGCGCGCCGGGTCGTCGACCGAAAGCTTGCCGTCCTCCGCGAGCAGCAGGATCGCGGCGGCGGTGAACTGCTTGCTGACCGAGGCCAGGCGATAGTCGGTCCCCGGGCCCGCTTCGACGCCGGCCTCGAGGTCCGAACGGCCGTAACCGCGGCGGACCACTTCGTGGCCATCCTTGATCACGAGCAGCGAAGCGCCGGGGACGTTGCCGTCGTAGCGCTGCATCAGGCGGTCGATTTCGGCTTGCGGCATCGGCAGGTCCGGTGCGGTGACGGGAACGTCGTACAGGGTGTGGGGCGTCGGCTCGGGCTGCAGCGTGTAGTGCCACCACTCCATCGGGTAGTTGCGGAAACCCTCCGCGGCCATCGCGTCGAGCAGGACGTGGCGGTTGGCGTGCTGGGCGGCCGTCGCTTCGGGCGAATCGGTGTTGGCGAGGGTGGCGAACCAGTCGAAACCGGTGCCCATGTCCAGCGGCCTGCAGTCCGCGTCCTGCGCATCGCATTGCAGCAACGTGAGGTCCACGGTGCCGCCGCGGCTGTGGCCCGACACGGGCGCGATGTAGCCACCGGTGAGCTGCGACTTGTCGAGGCCCGGGTAGTGCGCGGCCTTCGTGCGCTGGTCGGCCTCGTCGGCGACCCAGCGCATGAAATGCGCGACCGCGCGCGCGGGCCGATAGCAGTCGAAGATGCGCAGGCGCTGGTGCCGTGCGCGCAGCGACTGCTCGACGCGCGCGAGCGCCTCGGCTGCTTCATGCCGCAGCCAGCAGCGCGGCGCCTCGTAGCCATCGACGGGCGCGCCGACGAAGTTGTCGCTGCCCGCATACGCGATCTGCTGGGACATGTCGGGCACGAGGCTGCGGATGTCGACCATGCCCGCTTCGGCCATGGTGGTCGCCGGCGACAGCGTCGGGCCGGACTCCGGTGCGGCTTGCGGCGTCGCGGCCGCCGCGGCATGGGGCACGGGCGCAGCGGCCGAAGCGCCAGCCAGCGCGAGCAGCAAGACCGCAACGGTCGCGCGCGTGTTACTCACAGCCGCCCACGCGCACGAACGCGAGGTCCTCGTAGTCGGAGCTGAAATCGCCGTCCGGATCGAGCTTGGCCATGTGCAGGGTCTTCGCATCGCCGCTGGCGGCGAAATCGAGCCACGCGTCGATGTCCACCGCGATGTCGTCCCAGTGCAGCAGGTAGCGGCCATCGATGTCGCCGATCATGCCGTGCATCTTCGGCGACTTGGCCGAGCGCCATTCCACGCCCTCGCCGGCCGGACAGATGCGCACGTCGCCGAACCAGGGGTCGCGCCAGGTGCCGAGCCACTGCTGCATCTGCGCGGGCATCACCGGGATGCGCTTCGATGCGTCCGGGAGCGCGGGCGACGGCGCCTGCTGCGCCGCCGTGGCGGCTGCGGCGGCCGATGGGCGTTCCAGGTCGTCGGCATAACCGTCGACACCGAGCGACTTGCCCGGCGCGGTGAACAGCTTCAGCAGCGCCTCGCCGAGCACCGTGCGCGCGGTGCCGCCCTCGCCGTTGATCATGAACACGAAGCCCGAGCGGCGATCCGGCAGCAACATCATCATCGAGTACATGCCGCCGAGCGTGCCGGTGTGCGACACCGTCCACTCGCCGTCGGCGTCCGCGACGCGGAAGCCGAACGCGTAGGCGTAATAGTGCGTGTCGTCCCAGCGCTTCCTGAGCGAGGAGATCGGCATCGGCGTGCGCGCCTTCCACATTTCCGCGCGCTGCGCCGGCCCGAGCCATTGCAGCTGCGCCGGGGTGGGCACCAGCCAGTTGCGCGCCCACGCCAGCATGTCGTCGAGGCTGCAGCGGATGCCGCCGGCGGGCGCGGAGGCGATCGCAGGGACGATGGCGCCGTCCTCGCGCATCGCCACGTTCGCGTCGCCATCGCGCATGTGCGGCTGGGCGACGCTGCCCGCGTCGGCGAGCGAGAACTCGCCCACCCGGCATTCGTCGAGACCGAGCGGCTGGAACAGCTCGCGGCGCACGACGTCCTCGTAGGATCCGCCGCCCGCGGCGGCCGCGACCTGGCCGGCGACGACGTACAGCAGGTTGTCGTAGGCATAGCCCGCGCGGAAGCCATACGCCGGCTTGATGTAACGCAGCCCGTGCACGATGTCGTCGCGGTCGAAGAGGTTCGGCTCGGGCCACAGCATCAGGTCGCCGCCGCCTTCGGGCAGGCCGCTGTCGTGAACGAGCAGGTCGCGCACCGTCATGTGCTCGGTGACCCACGGGTCGTGCATCGCGAAGCCCGGCAGGTGCTTCACCACGGGATCGTCCCAGCCGAGCTTGCCCTGCTGCACCAGGCGCGCGAGCGTGCTCGCGGTCATCGCCTTGCTGTTGGAGGCGATCTTGAACAGCGTCTTCGTCGTCACCGCGTCGCCGGAGCCGGCGACGGTTTCGCCATAGCCGCGCGCGAAGACGACCTTGCCGTCCTCGACCACGCCGACGGCGATGCCGGGGAGGTGGTAGCGCGCGATCGTCGCCTTCACCGCGGCGTCGATGGCCTGCTCCGAGGGGCCCGCGGGCCTCGCGGCATCCATCGGCTTCGGTATCGCGGCCTGCGCGCCAGCGGCCTCCGCGCCCGCGACAGGCGCGCCCGCCGTCGCCGCGCCCGTGCAGAGCAGCAGCGCCAGTGCGGCGGCCAGGCGTGCCCTCACTGCGCGGCCCCGCGCTCG
>DATJDY010000243.1:0-2716 GCA_035497155.1 Luteimonas sp. | reverse complement strand
GCCGAGGCAGTTCTCCGCGGTGCTCGTGACCAGCGGCAGCACCGGCGAGCCTTCCGGCAGGTCCTCGATCTCCGCGAGATCCCCCATGCGCGTACGCCCCGACCACGCGACGATGCGCGCGAACAGCGCCGCCTGTGCGCGATCGCCGAACACCGCGGAACCGCGCGCCTGCTCCGTGCGATAGCGGCACAGGTAGTTCGCGCGGCCCTTCAGCAGCGCGGTCTGCAGCCCGATGCCGAGCGCGTCGCGCACGCGCGGCAGGTCGCGGTGGTAGAGCTGGTCCTGCAATGCGCGCGTGCCGGTGGAGACGATCGTCTTCAATCCGGACAGCAACGCGGGCACCAGGTAGGCGTAAGTCTTGCCGGTGCCGGTCCCGGCTTCGGCGAGCAGCGGCTCGCGCGCCTCGAATGCGGAGGCGACGGCTTCGGCGAGGCGCTGCTGTCCGGGTCGCGCGCGGAAGCCGTCGATCGCGGCGGCCAGCGCGCCGCCTTCCGCGAGCGCGGCGCTGCTGAGTTCGGACAGCGTGGACATGCGGTCGGTCGCGCGCGATCGCGTCAGTAGCGCGCGGGCGCGGCCACCGTGCAGGCCTCGCGGCGTTCGGCGGCCGCCGTGGCGCCCACCGCGTCGTTCGCGGCGAGCCGCACCTGGCGCAGCGTCTCCGCATGGCGCCGGCACAGCGGACCGACCTTGCCGCCGAGTTCCCAAGCGCGCTGCGCGTCCGCCTGCGCCTTCACGAGGTCGCCGAGCGCGATCGCTGCTTCGGCGCGCTCCTGCAGCAATGCCGGATCGCCGGGCACGAGTTCGAGCGCATGGTCGAGCGCGGCGGCGGCCTCCGCCGTGCGTCCGTTCGCCGCGAAGCGTTGCGCCTGTTCGCGCAGGTCTTCGACCATGGGATCGCGCAGGGGCTGCACGGCGAGTTCGGTATCGTCGCGGCCGCCCGCGGCATGGATTGCGGCGAGCATGTCGGCGGGCGCGAGCCGGGGCGCGCCCGCATCGACCGCGGGCGTGGAGGGCGTCGCGCAACCGGCGAGCAGGGCCATGCAGGCAAATGCGAGTGCCGCGATCGCGGGCGCGGCCGCGAAGCCGTTACGGGACTGCATGCGACTCATTGCGTCGTCGCGGGTGCGGGCGCCGGCGCGGCCGCAGGCTGCGGCGGAGGCGGCGGTTCGCGCTTCGCCGGATCCTGGCGGTCGCCCCAGCCGAACCAGCTGCGCCAGCCACCACCGGAATTGCCGGGATCGCCTTCCGCACCCTCGCCTTCCTGCTGCTGGTAGTACGGATCGGCGTAGGTGCAGGCCTGGTACGGCGGCGCGAAGCCGGCAACGAAGGCGAACTGGCGCGCATCCGGGCAACCAGCATCGGTGCTGGCGCCGCCCTGCACCCACTGCCAGTCGAGGCCCTTGTTGCCGACCTTCAGCGGCGCGCTCGGCAGCCGCGAGAAGATGCCGGACCACACGCGCATCGCGCCGGTCGCGCCATACAGGCCGGTCGGCGCGTTCTGGTCGTTGCCGACCCAGATCACCGCGAGGTGGTCGCCGGTCCAGCCGGCGAACCAGCTGTCGCGGCTGTCGTTGCTGGTGCCGGTCTTGCCCGCGGGGCTCAGGCGGCCGAGGCCATCGGAGACCAACTGGCGCCCGGTGCCGCCGACGACCGCGTACTGCAGCGCGACGGTCACCAGGCGCGCGGCGATCGCGTCGCCTTCCTGCGCCGGCGCGGGCGCCTTGTCGTAGCGGTTCACGACCTTGCCGTCCTGGTCGATCACGCCGCGCACCGCATGCAACGGTTGCACTTCGCCGTCCGACGCGAGGAACTGGTAAAGCTGCGCCATCGCGTACGGGCTCTGGTCGGTCGAGCCGAGGATCAGCGACGGGTTGGGTTCGGCCTCGATGCCGGAGAGCGTGCGCACCAGTTCGGCGACGCGTTCCGGGCCGACCTGCATGCCGAGCCGCACCGTCGCCTGGTTCCAGGAATGCGCCAGCGCGTCGATCACGCGCACCGTGCCATGGCTGCGTCCATCGGAATTGCCGGGACTCCAGCGCTTGCCGTTGTCGAGCGTCACCGTCACCGGACTGTCGTCGACGAAGCTCGCCAGCGACCAGCGCGAGGGCTGCGCCAGCGCCAGCAGGTACACGAAGGGCTTGATGATCGAACCCACCGGGCGCGCCGCTTCCACCGCGCGGTTGAAGCCGTGCTTCGTCGGGTCGCGGCTGCCCACGACCGCGCGCACTTCGCCATCGTGCACGTCGGTCAGCACCAGGCCGGCCTGCAGCGGCGGACCCTTGCGGCGATCGAGCTGCTTCAGCGTGCGCACGACCGCGCCTTCCGCGTAGGCCTGCGCCGCCGGCGACATGCCGGTCATCACCGACAGGCCGGCGCCCTGCAGCGCGTCGGCCGGATAGTCGCGCGCGAGCTGGCGCCGCACCAGGTCCACGTAGGCCGGGAAGCGGTTGGCCGAGGTGCTGCCCGGGGCGGTGGTGATGCCGAGCGGCGCGGCCTTGGCGCGCGCGAGTTCGGCATCGTCGATCAGGCCGGTCTCGTGGAATTTCTCCAGCGCGAAGTTGCGGCGCGCGAGCGCGCGATCGACGTGCCTGCGCGGGTCGTAGAACGATGGGCCGCGGATGATGCCGACCAGCAGCGCGACCTGCGCGGTGCTCAGGTCGCGCAGGTCGCGGCCGAACCAGAACTCGGAGCCGGCGGCGACGCCGCGGATCGCCTG
>DATJDY010000242.1:0-2534 GCA_035497155.1 Luteimonas sp. | reverse complement strand
ACAGGCTCGGGGTCATGATGTTGGCCAGCGCCTGCGGCTTGGCCATCGCCTCGAGCACCGCCTTCGGCGCGTGGCCGAAGCCGAGCATGCCGTAGCCACCGGTGTCGTACAGCACGGCGCCCTTCAGGGTCACGATCCACGGGCCGCGCGCGGCGAGCGCGATGTACGGGTTCACCGCGTCCTGCGGGTAGAAGTTCACGAAGTCGGCCTGCACGGCGGCGACCTGCGCGTCCTCGTCGAGGTCGAGCAAGTCCGCGAAGTCTCCGCGGACGCGCGCGTATTCGGCGGCGGCCGCGGCGATCGCATCGACCAGGTCCGGATGGCTGGCGGCGAAGCGCTGCACCGTCGCGTCGTCGAGGCCGGTCGTGCGGCGCTGGCCCTTGTGGGCACGGAGCGGGGCGAGCTGCCCGATGAGCGGGTGGTCGACCATGGTGGAGTCCTCGTTCTGGAGTGGGGGCGGCGCCGGGAGCGGCGCGCCAACCTGCCTATTATCGGAAACTTTTCGGCGGACGGCAGGTGCGATCTGCGCAGATTCCCTGTAGATTTCGGCGATCTGCCGAGCCGGACCCAGCAACATGGCGACCCTGACCCCCGCCGACGAGGCCCTGCTGTCCCTGCTGCGCGAGAATGCGCGGGCGCCGACGACCGAAATCGCCCGCCGCCTGCAGTTGTCCCGGACCACGGTGCAGAGCCGCATCGAACGGCTCGAGAGAATGGGCGTGATCGCCGGCTACACCGTGCGGATCGGCGACGACTTCGCCGGCGACCGGATCCGCGCGCTGATCATGGTCACCGTGTTTCCCAAGCAGATGCCAGCGGTGGTCGAGGCGCTGCGCGGGATGCCGGAAGTCCGCAGCCTGCAGTCCATCAACGGCGGCTGGGACCTCGCGGCCGTGGCGGTGGTGCCGGGCGTCGGCGACATGGACGTGCTCACCGACCGCATCGGCGCGCTGCCGGGCGTCGAGCGCACGACCTCGTCGCTGGTGCTGTCCACGAAGTTCGAACGCTAGGGATGCATTGAAAGGTTCCGCCTCTTGAAGAAGTCCGGCTCTTGAAAAAATCCGATTTCCATTACGACCTGCCGCCGCAGCTGATCGCGCAGGCGCCGCTGCCCGAGCGCTCCGCCAGCCGCCTGCTGGTCGTGCCGCCGGCGCCGGCGGCGTTCGAGGATCGCGGCGTGCGCGACCTGCCGGGGCTGCTGCGCGAAGGCGACCTGCTGGTGTTCAACGACACGCGGGTGATCCAGGCGCGCGTGTTCGGCCACAAGCAGAGCGGCGGCAAGGTCGAGATCCTGGTCGAGCGCCTGTTGCCCGGGAACGAGGCGCGCGTGCAGCTCGGCGCGAGCAAGCCGTCGCGCGCGGGCACGCGCATCGTGCTCGATGGCGGCGGCGAAGCCGAGGTGCTTGGTCGCGAGGGCGAGTTCTACCGCCTGCGCTTCCACGTCGGCGGGGCGCTGGACGAATGGTTGCAGGTCGCCGGGCGGCTGCCGCTGCCGCCGTACATCCAGCGGGCGCCGGACGCGGACGATGCAGCGCGTTACCAGACGGTGTTCGCGCGCGAGCCGGGCGCCGTCGCGGCGCCGACGGCGGGCCTGCACTTCGACGAGACGCTGCTCGATGCCCTGCGCGCGCGCGGCGTCGAATTCGGCCACGTCACGCTGCACGTCGGCGCGGGCACGTTCCAGCCGGTGCGCGTGGACGATCTCGGCGAGCACCGCATGCACAGCGAGTGGCTGAACGTCGGCGCACGCCTCGTCGAACAGGTGCGGCGCACGCGGGCGCGCGGCGGGCGCGTCGTCGCGGTCGGCACGACGGTGGTGCGCGCGCTGGAATCCGCGCTCGGCAGCGATGGCGAACTGCGCCCGCTGGCCGGCGAAACCGCGATCTTCATCCTCCCGGGCTACCGGATCCGCAGCGTCGATGCGCTGCTCACCAACTTCCACCTGCCGGAGAGCACCTTGCTGATGATGGTGTCGGCGTTCGCCGGTCGCGAGCGCATCTTCGCCGCGTACGCGCACGCGGTGCGCGAGCGCTACCGCTTCTTCTCGTACGGCGACGCGATGCTGCTCTTCCCGGAGGCCGCATGAGCAGGATGTCGTTCGAGCTGCTCGCCACCGACGGCGCCGCGCGCCGCGGCCGGCTCACGTTCCCGCGCGGCGTCGTCGAGACGCCGGCGTTCATGCCGGTCGGCACCTACGGCTCGGTCAAGGGCATGCTGCCCGGCCAGCTGCGCGACCTCGGCGCGCAGATCATCCTGGGCAACACCTTCCACCTGTACCTGCGGCCGGGCCTCGAAGTGATCGAGGCGCACGGCGGGCTGCACGGATTCGCGCGCTGGGACGGGCCGATCCTCACCGATTCGGGCGGATTCCAGGTGTTCTCGCTCGCCCACCGGCGCAGGATCACCGAGCAGGGCGTGACCTTCCAGGCGCCGATCGACGGCTCCACCGTGTTCCTCGGGCCCGAGGAGAGCATGCGCATCCAGAAGGTGCTCGGCTCGGACATCGTGATGATCTTCGACGAATGCCCTCCGGT
>DATJDY010000241.1:0-6040 GCA_035497155.1 Luteimonas sp. | reverse complement strand
GCGCAGCCTGGCGCACGTCGCCGGCCTGCCCGAGCAGCTCGACGCGCCCGGCCTCTGGCGCGGCGTCGGTTTCCGCGTCGGCCGCCGCCGCCTCGCGGCGGGCTTCGAGGAAGTGGTCGAGATCCTGCCGATGCCGCAGGTGACGCCGGTGCCCGGCGCGCAGCCGTGGATGCTGGGCGTGGCCAACGTGCGCGGCAACCTGCTGCCGATCGTCGACCTCAAGCAGTTCCTCGAGGGCGAGCGCACCGTGCTGCACGAAGGCCAGCGCGTGCTGATCGTGCGCCAGCCCGGCGGCGACGTCGCCGTGACCATCGACGAACTGTTCGGGCAGCGCAGCTTCGTCGACGAACAGCGCCTGGGCGACGACGCCGTCCACGAACAGGCGCTGGCCGAAGGCCGCTACACCCATTTCGTCGAGCGTGCCTACCACCTCGGCGACGACACCTGGGCCATCTTCAGCCTGCAGAAGCTGGCCCGCACACCCGAATTCAGGCAAGCCGCGGCCTGACGCCGCGCACCGCAACGCAACCGGAAGACCAGGGGTAGAACCATGAGCACCGTGATGGATAGCACCGCCAAGGGCAGCCGCAGCATCGGCACCAGCTTCTGGTCCTTCCTGCTGGTCGTGTCGCTGATCGTGTTCGGCGCGAACACCGGCTACTCGATCTACAAGGCACGCCTGCTCGGCGGCGCATCGACCGCGGCCTCGAACCTGCAGGTGAACTCGCAGAGGCTCGCCAACCAGGGCCGCGAGGCGGTGGGCGGCAACGCCGATTCGTTCGCGGCGTTCAAGGCGACGAAGCAGTCGATCAACGACGACATCGGCACGCTCAACACGAATTACGGCCAGGCGCCGGGCGTCAGCGGGCCGATCAACTCCGTCACCCAGACCTGGCTGCCGCTGGACAAGAGCGCGCAGCAGGTGATCGATTCCGAGCGCGCGGTGCTCGGCCTGGCCGGCAACGCCAACAGCTTCGTGCAGCGCGTGCCGCAGCTGCAGGCGCAGATGGACGAGGTGGTGCGCGCGATGCTGGCCGGCGGTTCGGCTTCCTCGCAGGTCTACCTGGCGGTGCGCGAAGGCATCCTGGCGGCGACCATGGCCCGCCGCGTCGCGGAAATCCAGGCGGGCGGCACCGGCGCGCAGATCGCCGGCGACGCGCTCGCGCGCGACGCCGGCGTGTTCGCGCAGGTGTTGCAGGGCTTCCGCGAGGGCGGCGCCGGCGAGGCGCAGAAGGTCAATACTGCGGCCGCGGTCGCGTCGCTGAACCAGGCGAACACGCTGTGGACCGCGATGAAGACCGACCTCGACGCGATCCTGAGCACGTCGCAGAACCTGTTCCGCGCGCAGAGCGCGGCGGCGACCATCGCCACGGGTTCCGACAAGCTGCTGGCGGACAGCGAAGGGCTGTTCGCCTCGCTCACCGCCTTCGGCTCCCTGAAGGACACCAGCATCATCGGCGGCGTCTGGGTCTCGATCATCGCCGGCGCGCTGACGCTGTTGTCGCTGATCGGCTTGTACTTCAGTACGCGCCGCGCGGAGCGCAAGCGCTATGAAGGCACGCTCGAACTGAACAACCGCAACCAGGAGGCGATCATGCGCCTGCTGGACGAAATGGGTTCGCTCGCCGAAGGCGACCTGACGGTGAAGGCGACGGTCACGGAGGACATGACCGGCGCGATCGCGGACTCGATCAACTTCGCGGTCGAGCAGCTCCGCAGCCTCGTGCAGACGATCACCGACACGTCGGTGCAGGTCGCATCGAGCGCGCAGGAAACGCAGGCGACCGCCATGCACCTGGCCGAGGCCGCCGAGCACCAGGCCTCGGAAATCAACTCCGCCTCCGACCGCATCAGCGAAATCGCGGCGAGCATCAACCAGGTCTCGAAGAACTCCGCCGAGTCCGCGGAAGTGGCGCAGCGCTCGGTGCAGATCGCGACCAACGGCGCCGGCGTCGTGCGCCAGACGATCCAGGGCATGGACAACATCCGCGACCAGATCCAGGAAACCTCGAAGCGCATCAAGCGCCTCGGCGAGTCCTCGCAGGAAATCGGCTCGATCGTCGAACTCATCAACGACATCTCGGAACAGACGAACATCCTCGCGCTGAACGCGGCCATCCAGGCGGCCTCGGCCGGCGAGGCGGGCCGCGGATTCGCGGTCGTGGCCGACGAAGTGCAGCGACTCGCCGAGCGCTCGTCGAACGCGACGAAGCGAATCGAATCGCTGGTCCAGACCATTCAGGCCGATACGAACGAGGCCGTCAGCTCGATGGAGCAGACGACCTCGGAAGTGGTCGCCGGTGCGCGACTGGCCGAGGACGCGGGTACCGCGCTGGGCGAGATCGAAAACGTGTCGACCAACCTCGCCGACCTGATTCAAGGCATTTCGAGCGCCGCGCAGCAGCAGTCCGCGGCGGCCACCAACATCACCCAGGCGATGAACACCATCCAGTCGATCACCGCGCAGACCTCGCAAGGCGCGAGCCAGACGGCGCAGTCGATCGGAAACCTCGCCCAGCTCGCGGCCGACCTGCGCCGCTCGGTGGCCGACTTCAAGCTGCCGGCCTGAACCTAGAGTCGGACGATGACGACAGCGCTGCGCGACGCGATCGACTACACCACGCTGGGCTGGGTCAAGCCGGAGCTGGACGAGACCCTGCGCCTGGCGCGGATCGAGATCGAGGCGTTCGCCGAGAACCCGGAAGCCGCGCACATGGCGACCACCGCCGCGCGCCTGCACGAAGTGCAGGGCACGCTGCGCATGGTCGAGCTGTATGCGCCGGCGCGCGTCGCCGAGGAGATGGAGCTGCTCGCCGAGGCGCTGCGCGCCGGGCGCGTCGCCGCGCGCGACGACGCCTGCGCCACGCTGATGCGCGGCGTGGTCCTGCTGCCCGATTACCTCGAGCGCCTGCAGGGCGGCCACAAGGACATCCCGGTCGTGCTGCTGCCGCTGCTCAACGAAGTGCGCGCGATACGCGGCGAACCGGGGCTGGACGAGAGCGCGCTGTTCTCGCCGGGCCTGCAGCGACCGCTGCCCGAGGCGTTCGGCAGCGGTGCGCCGGTGCACGACGCGGCGGGCGCGGACGAACTGCTCGCACATGTCGACCAAGCCCTCTCGGCCTGGCCGGAAGGCACGGTGCGGCTCGCATCGGCCCTGGAATCCCTGTTCGCGGGCGCCGCCGACGAAGGCGCGCGCCGCATGTACTGGGTGGCGTCCGCCATCGCGGCGGCCGTGCGCGACGGCGCGATGGCGCCGACGCCCGAGCTGCGCGATGCCTTCGCCGAAGTCGCCGCCGAGGCGCGGCGCCAGTCCGCGCCGCAGGCCGGCGTGCCCGTTCGCGCCGAAGCCGCGCTGGAACCGGCGCGCAAGCTCCTTTACCAGGTCGCGCAGGCCGGTGGCGACCATCCGTCGCTGCGCAGCCTCCGCGACACCTTCGACCTCGACCTGCAGGCGACCGAAACCGAACTCGCGCACGCGCAGGGTAGCCTCGCGGGCCACAACCGCGCGCTGCTCGACACCGTGTCGGCGGCGATCAAGGAAGACCTGCTGCGGGTGAAGGACGCGCTCGACCTGCACGTGCGCAGCGGCCAGGCGCAGGCCACCGGCCTGGCGCCGCAGGCTGCGGCGCTCGGCACCATCGCGGACACGCTGGGCATGCTCGGCCTCGATGCCGCGCGCACCCTGGTGCAGCAGCAGCGCGATGCGCTCGGCACCATCGTGGCCGGCGACCGTGGCGTGGACGAAGCCGCACTGCTCGATATCGCGTCGGCCCTGCTTTACGTGGACGCTTCGCTCGACGAGCAGGTGGAACGCCTCGGCGGCCACGACGCCGACGCCGACGCGTTGCTCGCCAGCGAGTCGCGCAAGGTCACCGAAGTCCTCGCGCGCGAAGCGATCGCCAACTTCGCCGATGCCCGCCAGGCGTTCGTCGCCTTCGTGGAAACCGGCTGGGAACACGGCGAGCTGGTCGAAGTGCCGCGCCTGCTGGGCGAAGTCGCCGGCGCGCTGCAGATGCTCGACCTGCCGCAGCCCGCGCAGTACCTCGCCGGCGTGCGTGCGTATACCGATCGCGAACTGCTCGGCAAGCGCCGGGTGCCCAGCGGCCGCCAGCTCGACACGCTCGCGGATGCGCTCGCGAGCCTGGAGTACTACCTCGAAGCGCTGCGCGAACAGCGCGGCAACCGCGAGGACATCCTCGACATCGCCCGCAACAGCCTCGAGGCCCTCGGCTACTGGCCGATCCCCGAAGCGGAACCGGCGCCCGCGCAAGCCGGGCCCATGCAGGCCGAGCCCGTGCAGGCCGAGCCGGCTTCCTTCGCGGATGCGGCGCCTGGCGACAAGGCGGGCGATGAAGCGCCCGCCACCGCCACGCATGAATCCGCCGCCTCCGCGCCGGCCTTCGAGGCGCCTGCGCCGGTTGCCGCGCAGTCGACGCCTGTCGTCCAGGTCGCTCCGGTCGTCCCCGTCCCCGCGGTGCATGCCTCGGCGCCTGTCGGCGCCGGCAACACCGGCGGCTTCGAAGTCACCGGTGACGAGATCGACGACGAGATCCGCGAGATCTTCCTCGAGGAGTTCGAGGAGGAAATCGGCAACCTGCGCACGCTGCTGCCGGAATGGCGGCAGGCGCCGGAAGAACTCGACCGCCTGCGTCCGATCCGGCGCGTCTTCCACACGCTGAAGGGCAGCGGTCGCCTTGTCGGCGCGCGCGTCCTCGGCGAGTTCGCGTGGAAGACCGAGAACATGCTCAACCGCGTGCTCGATGGCTCGCGCCCGCCGAGCGCCGCCGTGATCGCGCTGGTGGACCACAGCCATGGCGCGCTGCCGGGCTTGCTCGCGGCATTGCGCGGCGATGCGGGCCTCGCGGCCGACCTCCCTGCCATCCAGGCGGTGGCCGACCGCGTCGCCGCCGGCGAGGAAGTGTTCTACCAGCCCGCCGTGGAAACGCCGGCGGGCGACCAGCCAGCGGAAATCGAAGCGGTCGCCGACATCGCGCCCGACGCCGGGACGATGGCGCTGGAACCGGTGGTGGACGCCCCGGTGGAAGCGCCCGCGGAGACGCCGGCGCCAGCCGGCATCCCGGCAAGCGTCGACCAGGTGCTGCTGGAAATCCTCGATGCCGAGGTCGGTGGCCACCTCGTCACGGTCGACCGCTGGCTGCAGTCCGCCGGCACGTCGCCGGCGATGGCCGACGACACGCTGCTGCGCGCCATCCACACGATGAACGGCGCCTTCGCGATGACCGAAGTGCCGTCGATCACCGAGGCGATGACGCCGGCGGAGGCCTGGCTCAAGCGCCTCGTCGCCTCGCATGGCATCGCGTCGCCCGAGGGGGTGGCCGCGCTTGCCGAGCTCGCCGATGCGGTGCGTGGCACGGTCGCCGGCCTGCACGCGCCGGTGTCGCACGTCCCCGATTGCAGCGCGCTCGCCGCGCGCCTGGTGGCGCTGCGCGACAGCCTGCCGGATGTCGCGCCGGCGGACGAATATGCGGCGTTCGGCGTCGACTTCGACGACGAAGAATCCGCCGTGCCGGCCGAAGCCGAGCCTCTGGACCATCGCGTGACGCAGGCGCTCGACGCCGACGCGCTTGCGCGCGAACTTGCCGCATTCGACGCCAGCCCCTTCGGCGACCTCGCGGCCAGCCTCGAATCCGCAGCGCCCCTCGCGCCGCAGGATCCGCAGCACGCCCAGGACGCCATCGACGCACAGGTACTCGAAGCCGAACGCGCCGCCGCCGAACGTGCCGAAGCCGAACGTGCCGAAGCCGAACGTCTCGAAGCCGAGCGTGCCGAAGCCGAACGCCTTGAAGCCGAACGCCTTGAAACCGAACGTGCCGAAGCAGAACGCCTCGAAGCAGAACGCCTCGAAGCAGAACGTCTCGACGCAGAGCGGGCAGAAGCCGAACGGGTTGAAGCCGCGCGTGCCGAAGCCGCGCGCCTCGCGGACGAACGATTCGAGACCGAACGTGTCGCCGCTGCAGAACGGGTGGCCGCCGAACCGGTGGTCGAACGCATGCTGGCGCAGGTCCAGGCGTCCGCTGAA
>DATJDY010000240.1:0-6922 GCA_035497155.1 Luteimonas sp. | reverse complement strand
ACGCGCAGACCATGCTGATCCAGTTCACTTTCTTCGGCGCCTACTTCCTGATGTCGCTGCCGGCGGGCGCGGTGGTCTCGCGCATCGGCTACAAGGCGAGCATCGTCGTCGGCCTGCTCGTCGCCGCCGCGGGCGCGGTGCTGTTCTATCCGGCGGCGGGCATGCCCTCGTATCCGCTGTTCCTGCTCGCGCTGTTCGTGCTCGCCAGCGGCATCACCGTGCTGCAGGTGGCGGCCAATCCGTACATCAGCCTGCTGGGCGAAGCCTCCGGCGCGCACAGCCGGCTCAACCTGGCGCAGGCGCTGAACTCGCTCGGCACGACGATCTTTCCGTTCGCGATCGGGCCGCTGATCCTGTCGGGCGCGGTGCTGGGCGCGGACCGGATCGCGGCGATGACCGATGCGGCGCGCGTCACCTACCGCATGACGCAGGCGCAGTCGGTGCAGGCGCCCTACCTGTGGCTCGCGGCGGGGCTGGTGGCGCTCGCGGTGTTCGTCGCCGCGATGCGCATCCCGGCGCAGCGCGAAGCCACCGACGCCGGCGACGCCGCGCGCCACACCTTCACCGAAGCGCTGCGGCATCGCCGCTTGCGCTGGGGCGTCATCGCGATCTTCCTGTACGTCGGCGCCGAGGTCTCGATCGGCAGCTTCCTGATCAACTACATCTCCGCGCCGACGACCGGCGGCCTGGATCCGGCGACGGCGAGCCGTTACCTGTCGTACTACTGGGGCGGCGCGATGGTCGGCCGCTTCGTCGGGGCCGCGCTGCTGGTGCGCACCGATGCGCGCCGCCTGCTCGCGACGGCAGCAGCGGTCGCCGCGCTGCTGCTCGTGGTCACGATGGCATCGAGCGGTTCGGTCGCGATGTGGAGCGTGCTCGCCATCGGCCTGTTCAACTCGGTGATGTTCCCGACCATCTTCACCACCGCGATCGAACGCCTCGGCCCGCTCACGGGCCGTGCCTCGAGCCTGCTGATCATGGCGATCGTGGGCGGCGCGGTGGTGCCGCTGGCGCAGGGCTTCCTCGCCGACCGCGTCGGCATCCAGCATGCGTTCGTGCTGCCGCTGGCCTGCTACGCCTACATCGCCTGGTACGGGCTGCGCGGCTCGCGCGCGTCGGATCCGGTGGCGCATTGAGCATGCACGCGCGCACCGGCATCGCCTGCTTCGGCGAAGCGCTGATCGACTTCCTCGCCGATCCGCCCGGCGCGGACGATGCCTCGCGCAGGTTCTCGCGACACGCCGGCGGCGCGCCCGCGAACGTGGCGGTGGGCGTGGCGCGGCTCGGTGGTTGCGCGCGCTTCGTCGGCATGCTCGGCGACGACATGTTCGGCCGCTTCCTCTTCGCGCAGTTGCAGCGCCACGGCGTCGACACCGCGCAGGTGCGCTGGACCGACGCGGCGCCGACGGCGCTGGCCTTCGTGTCGCTGGACGAATCCGGCGAGCGGAGCTTCAGCTTCTATCGCCCGCCCGCGGCGGACCTGCTGTTCCGTGCCGGGGATTTCGATGCCGCGGCGTTCACGTCGCTCGCGGCGTTCCACTGCTGCTCCAACAGCCTCACCGAGCCCGGCATCGCGGACGCGACCCTGCACGGCATGGCGCTCGCCGCCGATGCGGGCGCGCTGGTGACCTTCGACCTCAACCTGCGGCCCGCCCTGTGGCCGCGCGGCATGGATCCGCGGCCGATCGCCTGGCAGGCGCTGGAGCGCGCGCAGCTGGTGAAACTGAGCCGCGAGGAGCTCGAGTGGCTCGCGCGCGACGACGGTGAGGACGCGGTCGTCGCGCGCCTGTTCGCGAACGCCGCGCGCGTCGTGCTCGCGACCGATGGCGCGGGGCCGATCCGCTGGTGGACGCGTTCGCGCCATGGCGAGGCGCCGACGTTCCGGGTCGACGTGGTCGACACCACGGCGGCGGGCGATGCCTTCGTCGCCGGCCTGCTGCATCGCATCGCCGCGCTCGCCCTCGATGCGCAGGGCCTGGCCGGCGCGTTCGACGACGACGCGTTCCGCGCCGACCTGCTGCGCCACGCCGCCGCCTGCGGGGCGCTCGCCACCACCCGTTTCGGCGCCTTCGCCGCCATGCCCATCCGTGCCGATATCGCCGCGCTGCTTGCCGAGGCCGCATGACCGTGCCGCATCCCAGCCTGCCCGCCACGCCCCTGCCCGATTTCGGCCACGCCGACACCCTGCGCGCCCACGTCGCCGACACGATGGCCTTCTACCATCCGCGCGCGATCGATCCCGCCGGTGGCTTCTTCCACTATTTCCGCGACGACGGCAGCGTGTACGACGCGCGCCACCGCCACCTCGTCAGCAGCACGCGCTTCGTCTACGACTACGCGATGGCTGCGCGCGAGTTCCCGGGCAGTCCGCTCGCGAAGGAATACCTCGCCGCCGCGGAACACGGCCTGCGCTACCTGCGCGCCGCGCATCGCGATCCCGGCAACGGCGCATACGCCTGGACGCTGCGCGACGGCGCGCCCGAAGACCGCACCCGCCACGCCTACGGCATGGCCTTCGTGCTGCTGGCGTATTCCAGCGCGCGCAAGGCCGGCATCGACACCGCGGCGTGGATGGACGAAACGCGCGACCTGCTCGAGGCGCGCTTCTGGGACGCGGAGGCCGGCCTGTACCGCGATGAGGCCGACGAGCACTGGCAGTTCTCCGGCTATCGCGGCCAGAACGCGAACATGCATCTGTGCGAGTCGCATATCGCCGCGTTCGAGGCCAGCGGCGATGCGCATTACCTCGATCGCGCGCTGCTGCTCGCCGACCACATGACGCGCCGCCAGGCTGCGCTCGCCGGCGGCCTCGTGTGGGAGCACTACGACCGCGACTGGAACATCGACTGGGACTACAACCGCAACGACCCGAAGCACCTGTTCCGCCCCTGGGGCTTCCAGCCGGGCCACCAGGTGGAATGGGCGAAGCTGCTGCTGACGCTGCGCGCGCACCTCGGCGCGCGCGGCGAAGCACCTTCGTGGCTGCTGCCGACCGCGCGCCGGTTGTTCGACACCGCGCTGCGCCATGCCTGGGACGAGGAGTCCAGCGGCATCGTCTACGGCTTCGCGCCCGACGGCGCATGGTGCGACGACGACAAATACTTCTGGGTCCAGGCCGAAGCGATCGCGGCCGCCTGGCGCCTGCATGAAGCCACCGGCGCCACCGCGTATCGCGACTGGTACGACCGGATCTGGGCCTATGCCTGGGAGCATTTCGTCGACCATGAGCATGGCGCGTGGTACCGCATCCTCGACCGCCGCAACGCGAAGTACGGCGACGAGAAGAGCCCCGCCGGCAAGACCGACTACCACACCATGGGCGCCTGCCACGACGTCCTCGCCGTGATGCGCGCCGATCACGCGAACGGAACCGACGGCACCAACGGAGCGAACCGATGAACCGACGCCTGCGCTACTTCCTCGCCGCGACGGCGATCGGCCTGCTCGCCGGCTGCGCATCGCAGCCTTCCGCCGCCGACGCGCCCGGGCCGCCGCCGACCGTGCGTGCCGCACCCGACGCGGCGATGGCCGGGCGCGTGAAGGCCGCCTTCCTCCACGGCTGGAACGGCTATCGGCAATACGCCTGGGGCCACGACGTGCTGATGCCGCTCAGCAAGCAGCCGCACGACTGGTACGGCCAATCCTTGCTGATGACGCCGGTCGACGCGCTCGACACGATGCTGGTGATGGGCCTCGACAAGGAAGCCGACGAGGCGCGCAGGCTCATCGACACGCAGCTCTCGTTCGATCGCGATGTCGACGTGAAGCACTTCGAGATCGTGATCCGCCTGCTCGGCGGCCTGCTCTCGTCCTACCAGATGACCGGCGACCCGAAACTGCTCGCGCTCGCCGACGACCTCGGCACGCGCCTGCTGCCCGCGTTCGACTCGCCGACCGGCCTGCCCTACGTCTACGTCAACCTGCGCACCGGCAAGGCGCACGGTACCGACACCAATCCCGCCGAAGCCGGCACCCTGCTGCTCGAATACGGCACGCTGTCGCGACTGACCGGCAAGCCGGTCTACTACGAGAAGGCCAAGCGCGCGCTGGTCGAAACGTACAAGCGCCGCTCGAAGATCGGCCTCGTCGGCGAACGCTTCGACGCCGACACCGGAAAGTGGACCAGCGCCAGCAGCCACATCGGCGCGCGCATCGATTCCTACTACGAGTCCCTGTGGAAGTGCTGGCTGTTGTTCGGCGACCGCGACTGCCTGCGCATGTGGCAGGAGAGCATCGCCGCCGCCAACCGCTACCTGCCCGAGGAAGTCGACGGCAAGCTCTGGTACGGCCAGGTCGACATGGACACCGGCGCGCGCACCGGCCACGAGTACGGCGCGCTGGATGCGTTCATGCCCGGCCTGCTCGCGTATTCCGGCGACGTGGCGCGCGGCGCGCGGCTGGAGGATTCGTCGTTCGCGATGTGGCAGGCACACGGCATCGAACCCGAAGCCTGGGACTACCGCAGGGGCGAGGTCACCGCGGCCGCGTATCCGCTGCGCCCGGAGATCGTCGAATCCGCCTGGTACCTGTACCGCGCGACCGGCGATGCGAAATGGCGCGACATGGGCCGCACGATGTTCGACGACTTCGTCCGCTACACGCGCACCGACGCCGGCTATGCCGCGCTCAAGAGCGTCGTGACGAAGGACAAGGCCGACGACATGGAGTCGTTCGTCCTGGCCGAGACGTTCAAGTACTACTACCTGCTGTACGCCGGCTCCGATGCGCTCGGCAAGGGCGTCGTGGTGCTGAATACCGAAGCGCACCCGCTGCGTCCGGTCGTGCCGGCGCCCTGAGGCGTCGGCGTAGCCGTGCCAGGCGCCGTCGCAATTCGGCGCTCCAGGGCACCTGCAACGAAAAACGCCGGCCAGTGGCCGGGTTTCCGTTTGTTTCGCGCGACTCCAGGCTTACTCGATGTCGAGGAAGCTCCGCAGCTGCTCCGAGCGCGACGGATGCCGCAGCTTGCGCAGCGCCTTCGCCTCGATCTGGCGGATGCGCTCGCGGGTGACGTCGAACTGCTTGCCGACTTCCTCGAGGGTGTGGTCGGTGTTCATGTCGATGCCGAAGCGCATGCGCAGCACCTTCGCCTCCCTCGGGGTCAGGCCCGCGAGCACGTCGCGCACCGTCTCCATCAGGTTGGTGTTGGTCGTGGCCTCGATCGGGGACTCGACGTTCGTGTCCTCGATGAAGTCGCCCAGGTGCGAGTCCTCGTCGTCGCCGATCGGGGTCTCCATGGAGATCGGCTCCTTCGCGATCTTCATGACCTTGCGGATCTTGTCCTCGGGCATGTCCATTTCCTTGGCCAGCTCCTCCGGCGTGGCCTCGCGGCCGAACTGCTGGAGCATCTGGCGGGAAATGCGGTTGAGCTTGTTGATCGTCTCGATCATGTGCACCGGGATGCGGATGGTGCGCGCCTGGTCGGCGATCGAGCGGGTGATGGCCTGGCGGATCCACCAGGTCGCATACGTGGAGAACTTGTAGCCGCGGCGGTACTCGAACTTGTCGACCGCCTTCATCAGGCCGATGTTGCCTTCCTGGATCAGGTCGAGGAACTGCAGGCCGCGATTCGTGTACTTCTTGGCGATGGAGATCACCAGGCGCAGGTTCGCCTCGACCATTTCCTTCTTGGCCTTGCGCGCCTTCGCTTCGCCGTAGGCCATCGCGCGGCTGATCTCGCGCAGCTCGGCCAGCGACACCATCATCGACTTCTCGAGCGCGATGGTCGCTTCCTGCTCGGCGACGATCTGGTCCTTGACGTCGCGCAGGCCGCTCGACCACTTCTGCTTGCGCTTCAGCACGTCGTCGACCCAGCCCAGGTTGGTCTGGTTGCCGTCCCACGCGCGGATGAAGTCCTTGCGCGGCATCTTCGCCACGCGCACGGACAGGTCGAGGATGCGGCGCTCGTGGTCCTTCACCTCGCCCTGCGCTTCGCGCAGGCGGCGCACCAGCGCGTCGGTCAGCGGCAGCGGCAGCTTGAGCGACATGAAGATCGCGGCCATGTCCTCGCGCAGCTTCAGCACCGGCTTGGCGCCGGCGCCGTTCTTGGCGTACGACTTCTGGAACTTGGCGTACAGCGCGCCCATCTGCTCCATGCGCGAGGCGACCTCGAGCGGATCGGGACCCGTCGGGCCCGCTTCCTCGTCGGCCGTGGTGTCGTCGTCGGCCTCGTCCTCGTCGGTCTCGGCATCGGAGTCGTCGGCGATGGCGGGCGCGGCGGCCACCGGCGGCGCCGGCTCCTCGTCGAGCTGGTCGTTGAAGCCGACCACGACCTCGGCCAGGCGCTTCTTGCCCGCCTTGTGCAGCTCGTAGTCCTCCAGCAGCATGTTCACCGACCAGGGGAAGCTGGCCAGCGACGACAGCATCTGGTTGAGGCCTTCCTCGATCCGCTTGGCGATGGCGATCTCGCCCTCGCGGGTCAGCAGCTCGACCGTACCCATCTCGCGCATGTACATGCGCACCGGGTCGGTGGTGCGGCCGCCCTCGGCGTCGAGCGCCGACAGCGTGGCGGCGGCTTCCTCGGCGGCGGTGTCGTCGACCTCGCGGCCGCTGCCGGAATTGCCGGCGAGCAGCAGCGTCTCGGCGTCGGGTGCAACTTCATGCACCTCGATGCCCATGCCGTTGATCATGCCGATGATGTCTTCGATCTGCTCCGGATCGACCATGTCGTCGGGCAGGTGGTCGTTGACTTCGGCGTAGGTCAAGTAACCCTGTTCCAGGCCCTTGCTGATCAGAAGCTTGATGTCGGATTGCGGGGCCTGACGTTCGTTGGCCATAGGGGACGTGCCGCCGGAAAAGGGGTGAAGAGAACCCTGCATTATACTGCGCAGGAACCAGACTGCCGACTGCAAAAACGCGCAACGCGCCGCCGGGCGCGGCAAAAACCCCGCTTGTGGCGTGCTTTTTTGCCATTCGGCCCATAGGG
>DATJDY010000239.1:0-3423 GCA_035497155.1 Luteimonas sp. | reverse complement strand
ATGCCGCGGCTGGCCTGCGGCGGCACGATGGGCGCGCCGACCTGCTGCGGGCGCGCGGCAGCAATGCACAGCAGCGCCCAGCCCAGCCATGCGATCCAGGGAACGCCGCCTGCGCGCGCCGGCCCGCGTGGCGCCGCGGCGATCGCTTCGAGCCGCGCGCCCCACGGCACGCGCAATGCCGCGCCCGCGGCGCGCGCGGGCGGCAGCAGCGCGCGCACGAGCCAGGGCAGCGGCAGGACCAGCAACAGCCACGGCCACGCGAATCCGTCCAGCCCGCCCGCCGTCCACGCGCCCGTCGTCCACCAGGCGCTGCTCATCGCGCGCCCATCCATTGCAGGAAGCGCAGGCGTGCGCGCGCCACCAGCGCATCGGCGCGCTCGGCGTCGACCTCGGGCCGGAAGCCGCCGTCGAGCAGCAAGGCGCCCTCTTCGCCCGCGAACTGCGGCGCCGGCGCACCCGCGTCGAGGAACGCGAGCCAGGCGTCGCCCTGCAGCGTGGCGGCCGCCGGATCGCGAACGCGCGCGGCACGGCGCAGCAGCGTCGACGCCGCGGCGATGCGCGCTGCCGGCGTCGCGGCCGCGGCGATGCCGGCGTCGAACACGCGCGCGAGTTCGCGCTGCCGGCGTCGCCGGCGCCATGCGCGCCACGCCCAGGCGCCGATCGCGAGCAGGACGACCGCGGCGAGCAGCCACCAGCCGATCGCCGGCGGCCACCACGATGGCGGCGGCGGCTGGTGGATGTCGCGCAGCACCAGCGCCGGGGCGCTTCCCGCGACCGCGGGCGCCCCGATCACGGTGCGTCCCCGCTCGACAGCACGTCGGCGTGGATGCCGCGCGCGGACAGTTGCGCGAGCGCCGCCTGCAGCGGGCCGTCGAACGCGTCCTTCCAGCGCCGGCGCACCGCGAGCGCGGCGAGGTCGAGTTCGATGCGATGCGCGTCGCCCGCCGTCGCCGTGCCCGCCGCCGCGATGCCCGCAAACGGCAACAGCGCCGCCGGCGGCTCGCGTTCGAGCGGATCGCTCAGCAGTCGCACGCGCACTTCGCAATGCATCGCCAGCGCGGCCCAGCGATGCGCCGGCACCGCGACCACGCTTGCCGGATCGGCCAGCACGCACAGCCGCGAACCGGGCTTGAGCAGCCGGCGCGCATGTTCCAGCGCGACGTCGAGGCCGGCGTCGTCCGCCGGCGGCGCGGTGTACCAGCGCACCAGCGCATCGAGCACGCGCAAGGCGCCGCGCGTGCCCGCGGCCGGCGCCACCGGCGGTTCGCGCGCGCTTCCGCGCAGCGCGGCGACGCGGTCGCCGTCGCCGATCGCCGACCACGCCGCAAGCGCGCCGGCGCGTGCCGCCTGCACCGACTTGAAGCGCACCCGCGTGCCGAAATACAGCGCGGGCGCGGTGTCGGCGACGAGCAGCGTCAGCCGTTCGCGCTCTGCCTGGAACAGCTTCGTGTGGGCGCGCCCGGTGCGCGCGGTCACGCGCCAGTCGATGTGGCGCGCGTCGTCGCCGCGCGCGTACTCGCGCGATTCGGCGTATTCCATGCCGCGGCCGCGCAATGGCGATTGCGCCTGCCCCGACGCGCCGAAGCGCCCGCGCCGCGCCGGCGAGCGCGCGCGAGCCGCCTCGCGGAGGGCGACCAGTTCGGCGAGCGTCGGGACGATCCCTGCGGCCATGCGCGCCTCAGGGCAACGGCACGCGATCCAGCAACGCGGCGACGAGGCGGCCGCCATCCCAGCCTTCGGCCGTCGCTTCGTAGCTGGGCAGGATGCGGTGGCGGAGCACGTCGGGCGCGACCGCACGCACGTCGTCGGGGGTCACGTAGTCGCGGCCGGCGAGCCAGGCGTGGGCACGCGCGCAACGCTCCAGCGCGATCGAACCACGCGGGCTCGCGCCCCAGGCGATGCGCCGCGCGAGGTCCGCGTCGTAGCGCGCGGCATCGCGCGAGGCCAGCACCAGTTCGAGCAGGTAGCGCTCGACCCCGGGTGCGACATGCAGGCCGAGCACCGCGGCGCGCGCGGCGAACACGTCGGCGAGCGGCATCCTGCGCACCGGCGCGGCCTCCGCGCGACCCGAGAGCGCGCGCTCGCGTGCCAGCCGCAGGATCTCGCCTTCCACCTTCGCGTCCGGATAGCCGATGCGTACGTACATCAGGAACCGGTCCAGCTGCGCTTCCGGCAGCGGGAACGTCCCTTCCTGCTCGATCGGATTCTGCGTCGCCATCACCAGGAACAGGTCGGGCAGCGGATACGTCTGCCGTCCGACCGTCACTTGCCGCTCGCCCATCGCCTCGAGCAGCGCGGACTGCACCTTCGCCGGCGCGCGGTTGATCTCGTCGGCCAGCAGCACTTCGTGGAAGATCGGTCCCGGCTGGAATTCGAAGCGACCGTCCTGCGGCCGCCACACCTCGGTCCCGGTCAGGTCCGAAGGCAGCAGGTCGGGCGTGAACTGCACGCGCGCGAAGCTGCCGTCCAGGCGCGCCGCCAGCGCGCGCACCGCCGTGGTCTTGGCGAGGCCCGGCGCGCCCTCCACGAGCAGGTGGCCATCGGCCAGCAGCGCCACCAGCAGGCGCTCGACCAGCGCCTCCTGGCCGACGATGCCCGCCGACAACGCCGCGCGCAGTTCGCGGAAGGCGTCGTGGAGCCTGGCGGTGTCGTGGCTGGGCGTGTCCATGGGCGTCGGCGCGCTGCGGCGCGGATCGCGCCCGGGTCCATTCTGACCGCCATCGGCGCCGAACGTTCAGTGCCGGAATGCATGAAGGGGCCCGCGGGCCCCTTCATGCATGTCCGTTCCAGCGCTGCGCGCCGGCTCCCGCGAGGTTCAGCCGCCCGGACGCTGCGCGACGCGGATGACCTTCGGCGTCACCATGATCAGCAGTTCGGCCTTGCTGTTGGTCTTGTTGCGCTTCTTGAACAGGTTGCCCAGCACCGGCAGGTCGCCCAGGAACGGGACCTTCGACAGCGACTGCTGGTCCTTGAACTCGTACACGCCGCCGATGACCACGGTCTGGCCGTCGCCGACGAGCACCGAGGTCGTCACCTGGCGGGTGGAAATCTGCGGCACCTGGCCCACGCCGGTGTTCACGAAGCCGTTGAGGTCGTCCTTCTGCACGTCCATGTTGAGGAACACGCGTCCGTCGGCGGTGATCGTCGGCGTCACCTTCAGCTGCAGGATGGCGTCCTTGAACTGCACGCTCGGCAGGTTGCCCTGCTGGCCGCCGGTGGTCGTGAGGTAACCGATCTGGTCGCCCTGCTTGATCACCGCTTCCTTCTGGTTGCTGGTGACGATGCGCGGGTTGGAGATGATCTCGCCGCGGCCCTCGGTCTGCATCGCCGACAGCTCGACGTCGAGCAGCTGGCCCGCGTTGAGGATCGACAGGGCGAGCGCGCCGCCGCCGCCGATGGTGCTTGGCAGGTTGGTGATCAGGC
>DATJDY010000238.1:0-2339 GCA_035497155.1 Luteimonas sp. | reverse complement strand
AGGCGGACAGCAGGAAGGGCATCGGGCGGCCTGTCGGGGCCCCGGCAAGGTGTCGCATCGCGCTTCCCCCAGGATGGCGAGCGCCCAGCCTAGCGCAACCGTGGCCCGCCTGCGCTAGGGCGCGGCGTCGGCGAGGCGGCTGGCGTGGCTCGCCGCGAGCAGCCAGCGACCGTCGCGGCGGACCCAGGTGTCGGTGTAGCGGAAATCCGCGGCGAACGCTTCACCGCCCGCCTTGCCGCGGATGTGGGTGATGCCGACGATCAAAGCCGTGTCGTCGCCATACAGGCGCACGCGCTGCCCATCGTTGCGGAACTCGTCGTAATACGGCTCGCGCGCGGCGACTTCGGCCAGGTTCTGCTCCAGTCCCGTCACGTTGCCGCGCGAGTCCACCAGCGTGAAGTCGGCGGTGAGCGCCTTGCGCAGCGTCTCGGCGTCGCCCTCCTGGAAGGCCTTGCAGGCGGCGGCTTCGGCATGCAGAAGCGCCGCGGCCGGATCATCGGCGGTCACGGTCGCGGCGGCCGCCGTGCCGGAAAGCGCAGCGCCGATCAGCAAGGTCGTCATCAATATCCGCATTGCGTTCTCCTCAAGCCAGGATTTCGACGGGATCACCGAGGCGGATGGTACCCGGCGTGCGCGGGATCAGGTTGCGGCCGAAGGTGACGCCATCGGCGCCACGCCGGTAGGTGGCGAGTGTCCGCAACGGCTGGCCGTCGGCGTCACGCTCGCCACGCTCCGGATCGACGGTGGTGAACACGCAGCGCACGCAGGCCTTGCCGACTTCGAACTCGACTTCGCCGACGCGGATGCGCGACCAGCCGTCTTCCGCATGCGCGGGCGCGCCGTCGACGATCAGGTTCGGGCGGAAGCGCAACGGGGACACCGGCCGTTCGAGCTTCGTGTTGAGCAGGTCGACGGCGGCGCGCGTGATGAGCAGCAGCGGATACGCATCCGCGAAGCTGACTTCGTCGCCCGGCTGCGCATGGGACGACGTCATCGCGCGATGCACGTCGCCATCCATGTGGACCAGGCGCACGGCCCGGCCAAGGAATTCCGACAGCCAGGCATCCGCCGCGGCATCGCAGGGACGCGCCGACACGTCGCTCTTCCACACCGTCACCGGCAGGCGCGCTTCGCCTGCCGGACTCGGGACCTGCATCGGCGCCATGCCCGGCGCCTGCAGCGACAGCATGCCCGTCGCTGCCGGTTCGGCATGCACCAATGTCAGCCGCGGCAACTCCCGGCCAGTGATGAACTTGCCCGACGGATCGACCACCATCCAGCGCCGGTCGTGCGCGAGGCCGCGCGGTTCGACCATGGCCGCTTCGGTCGGCAGCGGTGCGCACGACTTCATCGGGTAACGATAGAGGCCGCGGAGCCGCATCGCCCGCTACACCTGCACCGTCTTCCACTTGCCGCGCGTGAACAGCCACAACGTGAACAGGCCCACCGACGTCTCCGACGCGAACACCGCCCAGAACACGCCGGATTCCGCGTGGCCGCGGCCGATCGCGAGGTACCAGGCCAGCGGGATCTGGATCAGCCAGAAAAACACCACGTTGATCTTCGTCGGCGTCATGGTGTCGCCGGCGCCATTGAAGGCCTGCACCGCCACCATCCACCAGCCGTAGACGAAGAACGAGTACGACATGATCCGCACCCATTCCGCGCCGATGGCGACGACCCTCGCGTCGTCGGTGAAGAAGCCGACGATCTGGCGCGGAAACAGGAAGAACACGATCGACACGCACACCAGGTAGGCCATGTTGTACCAGCCGATGTGCCACACCGCCGATTCGGCGCGGCCGGGCTCGTTGGCGCCGAGGTTCTGGCCGACCAGCGTCGCCGCCGCGTTCGACATGCCCCAGGCCGGCATGAAGGTGAACATCATCACGCGGATCGTGATCGTCGCGCCAGCCACCGCTTCGCTGCCGATGCTGGCGAGGATACGCACGAGGAAGATCCACGACGTCATGCCGATGATCATCTGGCCGACGCCGCCGATCGAGGTGCGCACGATGTGCCACGCCGTGTCGCCGCGCCAACCCAGGTGCGCGGCGAGCACGCGGATGTGCCGGCCGCCCTGGAACAGCACCCACAGCTGCAGCAGCACCCCGCAGCCGCGGCCGATGCTGGTCGCGACCGCCGCGCCCTGCACGCCCAGTTCCGGGAACGGCCCGATGCCGAAGATCAGCAGCGGGTCGAGCACGATGTTCAGGCCGTTCGCCAGCCACAGCACGCGCATCGCGATCGAGGCATCGCCCGCGCCGCGGAAGACCGCGTTGATGACGAACAGCAGCATCACCACGACGTTCGTGCCCAGCGCGACCTGCATGTAGCCG
>DATJDY010000237.1:0-3996 GCA_035497155.1 Luteimonas sp. | reverse complement strand
CTGCATCGTCGGCGTGGCGGGAATGTCCCCGAAGTACTTCGCGACCTTGGCCTTCGCGGTGGCGAGGTCGATGTCGCCGGCCAGCACCAGCACCGCATTGTTCGGGCCGTACCAGGTGCGGAACCAGTTCTTCACGTCTTCCAGCGAGGCGGCGTTGAGGTCGGCCATCGAGCCGATGACGGTGTGGTGGTAGGGATGGCCTTCGGGATAGATCGCCTTGGTCATCACCTCGTAGACCTGGCCGTAGGGCTGGTTCTCGCCCTGGCGCTTCTCGTTCTGGACCACGCCGCGCTGCTCGTCGAGGGTCTTCTGGTCGATCGCGCCCAGCAGGTGGCCCATGCGGTCGGATTCCATCCACAACGCCATGTCCAGCGCGGTGGTGGGCACGTTCTCGAAGTAGTTGGTGCGGTCGGTGTTGGTGGTGCCGTTCTGGTCGGTGGTGCCGGCCAGTTCGAAGGGTTCGAAGTATTCGCCCGGGTGGTTTTCCGAGCCGTTGAACATCAGGTGTTCGAACAGATGGGCGAACCCGCTGCGTCCGGACGGTTCGTCCTTGCTGCCGACGTGGTACCAGATGTTGACCGCGACGATCGGCGCCTTGTGGTCCTCGTGCACGATCACGCGCAGGCCGTTGGGCAGGGTGAACTGCTGGTACGGGATGTCGATGTCAGCACGCGCCTGCGCGGCGGACGCGGCGGCGGCGGCGGCGGCGGGCGCGGCATTTTCCGCGGCGGCGGGCGGCGCGTAGTAGAGGCCGCCGAGGGCGACGGCGAGACTGGCGGCGAGCAGGCCGCGGCGCAGCAACGCGGGCTGGCGGCCGCGATCGATATTGGCGTGGACGGACATCAGGCACTCCTTGCGTATTCGTGAGGTGAAAACCAGCCCATCCTACGCGTCCGCAAGGGGTCCCGTGTAGCCCAAAGGTCCCGTCCCGACGGGCCTGGCGGGGCGCAAACGGTTACGGCGCGGCATACTGCCCGCATGGACAACGGCCACTGCCTCGTCACCGGTGCGAATCGCGGTCTCGGCCTGGAATTCGCGCGCCAGTTGCTCGCCCGCGGCGAGCGCGTGGTCGCGACCTGCCGCCATCCGGGCAAGGCGACCGCGCTGAACGCACTCGCGGGCGAACATCCGGGGCGCCTGCGCGTGCTGCCGCTGGACGTTGCCGCGCCGCGCGCGATCGCCGAGCTCGCGAACGAACTGCCGCTGCTCGACGAGGCCTTGTCGCTGCGCCTGCTCGTCAACTGCGCCGGCGTGCTCCATTCGGGCGAACGCTTCGGCGCGATCGACCCCGCCATCGTCGAGGACAGCTTCCGCACCAACGCGATGGGTCCGCTGCTGGTCACGCAGGCGCTCGCGGAGCGGCTCGCCGACGGCGCGAAGGTCGCGAACGTCAGCAGCGTGCTCGGCTCGATCGCCTCGCTCGCGCGCTTCGGTTCGCCGAGCTACGACATCAGCAAGGCCGCGCAGAACATGGCGACCGCGCTGCTGGCGAAAGCGCTGGCGCCGCGCGGCATCGTCGTGCTCGCGCTGCATCCGGGCTGGGCGCAAACCGACATGGGCGGCGACAACGCCACCGTGCCGGTCGCCGATGCGGTGGCGGGCCTGCTGCGCGTGATCGATGGCGCCGGCGCCGCCGACAGCGGCGGCTTCCGCGACTGGCGCGGCGCAACGCTGCCGTGGTGAGCGACGCGAGCGCCGGGGCGGCGCGCGCGCCGCTGCTCCACGTCGTCCTGCTCGAACCGCGCATCCCGCCCAACACCGGCAACATCATCCGCCTGTGCGCCAACACCGGCGCGCACCTGCATCTCGCCGGGCCGCTGGGCTTCGACATCGAAGACACGCAGCTGCGGCGCGCCGGCCTCGATTACCACGAGTACGCGACGATGCGCGTGCACGATTCGCTCGACGCCGCGCTGGCGGCGATCGCCGCGGACACCGCTGCGGACACCGCTGCGGGTACCGGCGCGGCTGCGGCTGAGGCGGGCCACGCAGCATCGTCGCGCGTGTTCGCGCTGAGCACGCGCGGCCAGGTCCGCTTTGACACGGTTCGCTACCGCGCGGGCGACGTGCTGCTGTTCGGCAGCGAGACCACCGGCCTGCCCGACGCGGTGCTCGACGCGCTGCCCGAAGCGCAGCGCCTGCGCCTGCCCATGCGCCCCGGCAACCGCAGCCTCAACCTGTCGAACGCGGTCGCAGTGACGGTGTACGAGGCCTGGCGCCAGCTCGGCTACGCAGGCGCGGAACCTGAACGCAGCTGAAAAGTTCCGTGAGCACGTCTTCACATCTTCAGGCCCGGTTGGGGAGGCCTGCGCAGAATCGTGCCACCGGTTCAGCCTCGTCCCTCCCCCGCGTTGCTGCCGGCCACAAAAAACCAAGAAGAGGCCACACATGAAGCGTTCCCCCGCAATCGCCAAGCTCGCTGCACTCGCCCTGGTCGCCGCGGCGCCGTTCGCCGCCTCCGCGGCCGACGGCATCAACTACAACTACGTGCAGGGCGGCTACACCGCCACCAACACGGCCAGCGGCGACGCCGACGGCTGGGGCCTGCAGGGCTCCGCAGCGCTGAGCCCGAACTTCCACCTGTTCGGCGACTTCAGCCACCAGGACATCAAGCATTCCAGCGCCGACTTCGACCAGTGGCGCGTCGGCGTGGGCTACAACCGCCAGGTCTCGCAGAACACCGACCTCGTCACCCGCGTCGCCTACGAGAAGTTCGACGCCGGCAACGGCCTCGACACCGACGGCTACAGCGTCGAAGCGGGCGCGCGCGCGTCGCTGACCTCGATGCTCGAAGGCTACGCGATGGCCGGCTACGAGGACGGCAAGGACTACGAAGGCGACTTCTACGGCCGCCTCGGCGCGCAGGTGAAGTTCAACCAGAACTGGGGCCTGGCCGCGGACGTCAAGCTCGTGAAGGGCGGCGACAACCAGTTCTTCGTCGGCCCGCGCCTGACCTGGTAATCCCCGCACCGTAGAGCCGACCCATGGTCGGCTCAGCAAGCAAGGGGATCGCGAGCGTTCCCTCCCCCGACTTTCGCGATCCCGACCCGGCCGGCAACGGCCGGGTTTTTTATGGGGGGAACACGCAGCCCGTATCGCCGCCGATGGCCGACGTTCGGCTAGCCGAACAGGCCGTGCGGGTACTCGGCCTTCTGCTCGCGCGCAAGCAGCCGCTGCAGCGCCTCGACTGGCGTGATGTCGCCATGCAGCACGTCGCGCACGTTCTGAGCGATCGGCAGCTCGAGGCCGTGGCGGTCGGCGAGGCGCATCACTTCGTCGGCGGTCTGCACCGATTCGACGACCTGGCCGATTTCGCGCACGGCGTCGTCGAGCGACTGGCCGCGGCCGAGCGCGAGGCCGAGGCGGCGGTTGCGCGAAAGATCGCCGGTGCAGGTGAGCACCAGGTCGCCGAGTCCGGCGAGGCCCATCAGCGTTTCGGGGCGTCCGCCGATCGCGGCGTTGAGGCACAGCATCTCGTTGAGGCCGCGCGTGATCAGGCCGGTGCGTGCGTTGAGGCCGAGGCCCATGCCGTCGGCGGCGCCGGTGGCGACGGCGAGCACGTTCTTCATCGCGCCGCCGAGTTCCGCGCCGCGCATGTCGTCGCCGGTGTAGGCGCGGAAGCCGGGGCCATGCAGCACGCCGGCGACCTGCTGCACGAACGCGGTGTCGTCGCCCTGCACCGTCAGCGCGGTGGGCAGGCCCTGCGCGACTTCCTTCGCGAACGACGGACCGGTGACGACGGCGAGCGGGACGCCGGGGCCCAGCGTGTCGGCGGCGACTTCATGCAGGAAGCGGCCCGAGCCGGGCTCGAACCCCTTCGTCGCCCACGCGACGCCCGCATCGGCGGGACGCAGCGGCGCCAGCGCGTGCAAGGTCGCGGTGAACGCGTGCGACGGCACCACCACCAGCACCAGGTCCGCACCGCGCATCGCGGCGGCCAGGTCGGTGGTGGCGCGCAGGCTTTCAGGCAGCGCGATGCCCGGCAGGTAGCGCGGG
>DATJDY010000236.1:0-9650 GCA_035497155.1 Luteimonas sp. | reverse complement strand
CTGGCCTTGCTGGCCGGGGTGTGCTGGAACCTTGCCCACGCGGCGGAGCTGCGCGCCGTGCGTGTCAGCACCAACGCCACCGGGACCCGGGCCGAACTGCAGCTCGACGGCCCCGTCCGCTACCAGCTGATCCCGCTCGCCGGCCCGGACCGCCTCGTGGTGGACCTCTCCGGTGTCGATGCCGTGCGCGGCCTGCGGTTGCCCGCCGCCGCGGGCGTGGTCCGCGGTGTGCGCACCGGCCACCCGGTGCCGGGCACCACCCGCATCGTCTTCGACCTGGGCGACAAGGTCGCGGCCCTGCAGCCGCGCCTCGAGCAGGGGCCGGGCGGCACGCGCCTGGTCGTGGAGTGGCCGGGCGACGAGTCCGCGCCGGTCGCCAGCCGGCCCGTCGGCAGCGTCGCGGAAACGGGCCCGGCTTCGACGCCGGCGCGGCCGCAGCCCGATCCGATGGCGATCCTGACCGCAGGCGCGGGCGCGGCTCCCGCCGGCGGCCCGAATGCGGCCAGCGTCGTTCCGGCGCAGGTCGCGAACCAGCCGGCTTCCACGCAACCACAGCCGCTGCGGGCGCAGGCCACTGCTCCGCAGGCGGCAACGCCGCCCGCCGTCGTCCCCGGCGCGCAGGCGCCGGTCAAGACCGTCGAGGACATCGCGCGCCGCGCTGGCCTGCGGCCGCTCGTCATCGCGATCGATGCCGGCCACGGCGGCCAGGATCCCGGTGCGCGCGGTGCCAACGGCAGCCGCGAGAAAGACCTCACCCTCAAGATCGCGCTCGAACTCGCGCGGCAGGTCGATGCGACGCCGGGCCTGAAGGCCTACCTGACCCGCGACAGCGACTACTTCATCCCGCTCGCGCGGCGCTACCAGCTCGCGCGCCAGCACAAGGCCGACCTGTTCGTGTCGATCCACGCGGATGCATTCACCAGCCCGACCGCGCGCGGCTCCTCGGTGTTCGTCCTGTCGCAGCGCGGCGCGTCGTCGCAGGCCGCGCGGTGGCTGGCGGACCAGGAAAACGCCGCCGACCTGGTCGGTGGCCTGAAGCTGCAGGACAAGAGCGACACGCTCGCGTCCGTCCTGCTCGACCTGTCGCAGAGCGCCACGATGAAGGCCTCCGAAGACATGGCCGGGCAGGTGCTGGCCGGACTCAAGCGCCTGGGCAAGACCCACAAGAACGACGTCGAACGCGCCAATTTCGTGGTGCTGCGTTCGCCGGACGTGCCGTCGATGCTGGTCGAGACGGCCTTCATCTCGAATCCGGACGAGGAAGCGCGGCTGAACGATCCGGCGCACCAGAAACAGCTGGCGAACGCGATCCTCGATGGCGTCACCGGCTATTTCTCGCGGCAGCCGCCGCCGGGCACGCTGTACGCGATGCAGGCCGACGCGCGGCGCAGCGCCGCCAGTGCCGGCGCCGGCGCGAGCGCGAGCTTCGGCGGCGGGCAGCCCTGACGCCCCGACAGGCTGGCCCCGGCGTCCTGTCCGACGCGATTCCGGGCTGCGAACCGCTATCATCGCCGGGTGACGATCCGGCAACTTCCCGACACCCTCATCAACCAGATCGCGGCGGGTGAAGTCGTCGAGCGGCCGGCCTCGGTCGTGAAGGAACTGGTCGAGAACGCGCTGGACGCGGGCGCGAAGCGCATCGACATCGACCTCGAGGAAGGCGGCGTCCGGCTCGTGCGCATCCGCGACGATGGCGCGGGCATCGCGGCAGCCGACCTGCCGCTCGCGGTGTCGCGGCACGCGACCAGCAAGATCGCCTCGCTCGACGACCTGGAAGCGGTGGCGACGCTCGGCTTCCGCGGCGAGGCGCTGCCGTCGATCGCTTCGGTCAGCCGCTTCGCATTGTCGACGCGTCGCGACGAGGACGCGCACGGGGCGACCTTGCGCGTCGAAGGCGGCAAGGTCGGCGACGTGGCGCCCGCGCAACATCCACGAGGCACCACCGTCGAGGTCCGCGACCTGTTCTACAACGTGCCAGCGCGGCGCAAGTTCCTGCGCGCCGAGCGCACCGAGCTGTCGCACGTGGAAGAGTGGCTGCGCTCGCTCGCGCTCGCGCGGCCCGACGTTGAATTGCGCGTGTCGCACAACGGCCGCGCATCGCGGCGCTACCGCGGCGCCGACCTGGGCGATGCGCCCGATGCCGGCACGGCCACGCCGGAGCGCCTGGTGGAAACGCTGGGCGGCGACTTCGCGGCCAATGCCCTGCGCGTCGATCACGCGGGCGCCGGGCTGCGGCTGCACGGCTGGATCGGGCGCCCCGCGTACAACCGCGCGTCGACCGACCAGCAATACCTGTACGTGAACGGCCGCGGCGTGCGCGACCGCAACGTCGCGCACGCGATCCGGCAGGCGTACAGCGACGTGCTGTTCCATGGCCGCCATCCCGCGTTCGTGCTGTTCCTCGAAACCGATCCGCGCGCGGTGGACGTGAACGTCCATCCGGCGAAGCACGAGGTGCGGTTCCGCGAATCGCGGCTGGTGCACGACTTCGTGTATCGCACGCTGCAGGAAGCGCTGGCGACGACCCGAGCGGGCGTCGCCGCGGACGCCGATGCGTCGATGGCCGCGGCGGGAGCCGCGATGCCCGGCGACGCCGGCGGCGCGCGCGCCCATGCGCATGCGCGCTGGGCGATGCCGCAATCGCGGCTGGCCTTGCAGGTCGACGATGCGCGCGCCGGCTACGCGGCGCTGTATGGCGCGAGTGCGGCCGACGCGGCGACGCCCGAGCCGGGAGTGGGCCCGGGCGTCCAGGGCCACGCCCACGCCCATGGCCATTCGCACGCGCATCTCCATCCGCATCCGCCGCTACCGTCTTCCGGTGACGCCACGCTGCCGCCGCTGGGCCGCGCGCTGGCGCAGTTGCATGGCATCTACATCCTCGCCGAGACCGCGGAAGGCCTGGTGGTCGTGGACATGCACGCCGCGCACGAGCGCATCGGCTACGAGAAGCTGAAGGCCGCGCACGACAGCGCCGGCATGCGCAGCCAGCCCTTGCTGGTGCCGCAGCAGGTGGCGGTGTCGGAGCGCGAGGCCGAACTCGCGGAACGCGAATCGGCGACGCTTGGCGAACTCGGCTTCGAAGCCTCCCGCGCCGGCCCGCAGTCGCTGCTGTTGCGCGCGGTGCCCGCCTTGCTCGCCGACGGCGATACCGCGGCGCTGCTGCGTGACGTGCTCGCGGACCTGCGCGAACACGGCGCGAGCCGCCGCGTCGCCGAGCAGCGCGACGAACTGCTGGCGACGATGGCCTGCCATGGTGCGCTGCGCGCGAACCGGCGGCTGACGCTGCCGGAGATGGACGCGCTCCTGCGCGAGATGGAAATCACCGAGCGTTCCGGCCAGTGCAACCACGGCCGGCCCACCTGGGCGCGCTTCGGGCTTGCCGAAATCGACCGATGGTTCCTGCGGGGGCGTTGAAGATGATGCGATGGTTCGTGGTGTTGTCCGTGTGTGGCGCGATCGCGCTGCTGGTCGCCTGCCGGCGCGATGCCGCTGGCACGCCGCCTGCCGCGCCTGCGGCGGCACCCGCTACCGGGGCGCCGGTCGACGCCGCGGCGTTCGCGCGACAGGAACAGGCGTGGCGCGGTGCCCGCCTGCAACGGCTGATTGCGTCTGACGGCTGGGCGAGCCTCATCGGCCTGCACTGGATCGACCCCGGCATGCACGCCGTCGGCAGCGCCGTCGACAACGGCATCCGCCTCGCGATGGGGCCCGCGCACCTGGGCGTGTTGCGCGCGGGCGGCGACGGCGTGCGCTTCGAGCCCGCGAACAACGTCGCGCTGACACTCGACGGCGCACCGTTCGCATCGCCGCAAGCCTTGCGCACCGACGCGGCGGAAGCGGGCCCGAGCGTCATCGGTTTCGACGGAGGCAAGGGCGTCGCCACGGTCATCGAGCGCTCGGGTCGGCTCGCGCTGCGCGTGCGCCATGCGGACGCGCCCAGCCGCACCGGTTTCGCAGGCCTCGATTACTGGCCCGCCGACGCGTCGTGGCGCGTGTCCTCGCGCTTCATTCCGCATCCGCCGGGCACGACCATCGCGATCGCCAACATCATCGGCAGCGTCGAGCAGGTGCCAAACCCGGGCGTGCTCGAGTTCGAGCGCGGCGGCAAGACGCATCGCATCGAAGCGCTGGACGAAGGCGAGGGGACGCTGTTCCTCGTGTTCGCCGACCGCACCAACGGCCACGGCAGCTACGGCGCCGGCCGCTTCATCGACGCGCCGAAGCCGGACGCGCAGGGTCGCGTCGACATCGATTTCAACCAGGCCTACAACCCGCCGTGCGCATTCACTTCGTTCGCGACCTGCCCGCTGCCGCCACCGGAGAACCGGCTCGACCTGGCGGTCGAGGCCGGCGAGAAGTCGTACCGGAAACCACATCCGTGAGGTTGCCCGGCGTCGCACCCGCGGCCTTGATGCTCGCTGCCATCCTCGTCGCGGGGTCGCCGCCCGCGCATGCGCAGGTGGCGACGCCAGAGCCAGCCCCCGTTGCCGCGCCCGTGCCGGCGCCCGCAGCGCAGGGCGATTCGCCCGCGATGATCCCGGTTCCCGCGATCGCCCCCGAAGTGCGGCTCGCGCCGGTGCCGCTGCTATGGGCGGCCGAGCGCGAGGGCCATGTCGTGTACCTGCTGGGTTCCTTCCACCTGCTCGCGCCGGATGACTACCCGTTGTCGAGCGAGGTGGACGCCGCCTTCGCCGATGCCGAATCGCTGCTGTTCGAGATGCCGCCTTCGGAAATGGAATCGCCGACGCTCGCTGCGCGGATGGCACAGGCAGCGCTGCGCACCGACGGCACGCGCCTGGACAGCGAGCTGCCCGAGGCGACCCGGCGCAAGCTCGACGACTGGGTGCGCGCCAACGGCGCCCGCATGGCTGGCGGCGGCATCACCGCCCAGGGCCTGCAACTGTTCGAACCGTGGTTCGCCGCACTGGTGGTGGGCATCGTCGGCATGAGTGACGCGGGCCTCGATCCGGCGCTCGGCCTCGACCGGCATTTCGCCACGGCGGCCGTCGCCGCGGGCAAGCGCGCCGATGGCTTCGAGACCGGCGACCAGCAGATCGCGTTCCTCGACGGCATGGATCGCGCCGAGCAGCTGCAGTTCCTCGACGAGGCGCTCTCCGACGCGATGCCGGGCAACGACGACAACGCGATCCTGCATGCGCAATGGCGCGCAGGCGATGTCGACGGGATGTGGGCGAAGCTCGGTGGCGAATTGCAGCGCGACTATCCACGCCTCTACCAGCGCATCGACGTTGCGCGCAACAACGCGTGGCTGCCGGTGATCGAGCAGCGCTTGCGGGCGCCGGGCGACGACGACACGCTGGTCGTGGTCGGGTCGCTGCATCTCCTGGGTCCCGATGGCCTGGTCGAGCGGCTGCGCGCGGACGGTTACGAAGTACGCCGCATCTGCGCGGCCTGCGACGCGGCTCAGGCGCCGGACGGAACCAGCACGATGCAGTCCACCGGGCACGCGGGCACGCACAGCTCGCAACCGGTGCAGAGCGGCTCGACCACGGCGTGCATGAGCTTGGCCCCGCCGGCGATCGCGTCGACCGGACAGGCCTGGATGCACTTGGTGCAGCCGATGCAATCGTCCTCGACGACGAGCGCGACCTGGGCGGGCTTGTGTTCGCCGCGCGCGCGGTCGAAGGGAATCGCCGCGACGCCGAGCACGCGGGCGAGGCCACGCGCACCCGCGTCGCCGCCGGGCGGGCAGCGCTCCGGCCCCGCTTCGCCGCGCGCCATGGCTTCGGCGTAGGGCCGGCAACCGGCGTAACCGCACTGGCCGCACTGGGTCTGCGGCAGGATCCGGTCGAGGCGTTCGACCAGGCTCACTTCACCGGCATGCCCGGCGCGGCGCCGGTGTCGGCGTCGAGCAGGTGCAGCGCGCCGCCGTCGAATCCGGCGGAGAGGATCATGCCCTCGCTCATGCCGAAGCGCATCTTGCGCGGCGCGAGGTTGGCGATGAACACCACGCTGCGGCCGACGAGATTGCCCGGCTCGCCGTAGCTGGCACGGATGCCCGAGAAGATCTGGCGCTTGCCGAGGTCGCCGGCGTCGAGTTCGAAACGCAGCAGCTTGTCGGAGCCGTCGACGAATTCGCAGGCGAGCACCTTGCCGATGCGCAGGTCGAGCTTCGCGAAGTCGTCGATCGAGATCGTCGGGGCGGTGGGCGCAGCGGGCGTCGCCGGCGCGAGGGTGTCCTTCGAGGCTTCGGTCATGGCGTCGATCTGCTTCGGGTCGATGCGGGTGAACAGCGGCTGGTAGTCGCGGATGACGTGGCCGAGCAGCGGCGCGTCGGCGTCGCTCCAGCCGCGCAGCGGCGCATGCATGAAGTCCTCCACCTGGCGCGCGAGCGCGGGCATCACCGGCGCCAGTGCGAGTGCCAGCACGCGGAACAGGTTCAGGCCTTGCGTGCAGACGGCCTGCAGTTCCGCGTCGGCCGCGGCATCCGTCCGCTTCGCGAGCACCCAGGGCTTCTTCTCGTCGATGTATCGGTTCGCGTCGTCGGCCAGCGCCATCGCCAGGCGCAGCACGGTCGCCGCCTCGTTGCGCGCGTAAGCCTCGCGGATGGGGGCGAGCGCCGCGATGGCGCGCCCGTAGGCCTCCGGTTCCGGCAGCGCATCGGCCAGGCGGCCGTCGAAGCGCTTGCCGATGAAGCCGGCGCAGCGGCTGGCGAGGTTCACGAACTTGCCGACCACGTCGCTGTTCACGCGCGCGACGAAGTCCGCGAGGTTGAGGTCGAGGTCGTCGACGCCGCCCGAGGACTTCGCGGCGAAGTAGTAGCGCAGCGCTTCCGGCGCCAGGCCGCAGTCGAGGTAGGTGCGCGCCATGACGAAGGTGCCGCGCGACTTCGACATCTTGGCGCCGTCGACCGTGAGGTAGCCGTTGACGTGCAGCCGCGTCGGCGCGCGCAGGCCGGCGCCATGCAGCACCGCCGGCCAGAACAGGCCGTGGAAGTTCACGATGTCCTTGCCGATGAAGTGATGCATTTCGGTGTCGGAACCGGGCACGGTGTAGTCGTGGAACGACAGCCCGGTGCGCTCGCACAGCGCCTCGAAGCTCGCGAGGTAACCGATGGGCGCATCGATCCAGACGTACAGGTACTTGCCGGGATGGCCCGGGATCTCGAAGCCGAAGTAGGGCGCGTCGCGCGAGATGTCCCAGGGCCGCAGGCCGCCTTCTCCGTCGAGCCATTCCTGCAGCTTGGCCTTGACGCCGGGCACGGCGACGTCGCCCGCCAGCCACTCGCGCAGGAAGCCCTCGAACTGGCCGAGCTCGAAGAAGAAATGCTCCGACTCGCGCAGTTCCGGCGTCGCGCCGCTGACCACCGAGTACGGCGACTTGAGGTCGGTGGGCGAGTACGTCGCGCCGCAGTGCTCGCAGTTGTCGCCGTACTGGTCGGGCGTGCCGCAGTTCGGGCAGATTCCCTTGACGTAACGGTCGGGCAGGAACATGCCCTTGACCGGATCGTAGAGCTGCGCGACCGAACGGCGGGAGACGTGTCCGTTCGCTTCCAGTCGCGCGTAGATGCCTTCGGTCAGCGCGCGGTTGCGCGCCGAATTGGTGGAGTCGTAGTGGTCGAAGGCGACGCCGAAGTCGGCGAAGTCGCGCTCGTGCGAAGCCTGGATGCCGGCGATGAAGGCTTCTGGCGTGGTCCCGGCCTTTTCCGCGGCAAGCATGATCGGAGTGCCGTGGGTGTCGTCGGCGCAGACGAAGTGCGTCGTGCCGCCGGCCATGCGCCGCGCCCGCACCCAGATGTCGGCCTGGATATAGCCCACCAGGTGGCCCAGGTGCAGCGGGCCGTTGGCGTAGGGCAGGGCATTGGTGACGAGCGCGGGGCGCAGCATGGGAGGTCGCCGGGAAGACAGGACGCGATTATCGCATGCACCCTGCGGGCCCCCTCCGCCATGAATGCGAACGGCCCGGGAATCCCGGGCCGTTCGTGTTGCCGGTGCGGACTGGACGCCGACCGGCGAGGCCCGTCGGGGCGGGTTTACTCCGCGCGGACCCAGGTCTGCGTGCGACCGAGCAACGAGAAGCCGAGGTAGCCGCGCACTTCGAGCTTCCTGCCGCCGTCGATCACCGTCATCTTGGCCGAGTACACCTTGCCGTTCTTCGGATCCATGATCTTGCCGTCGTCCCAGCTGTCGCCTTCGTGGCGCAAGCCCCAGGCGATGACCATGCCCTCGATCGGCTTGTTGTGGTTGGCGCCCTTGCAGGCGTCGCACACGGGATGCGGGCCCTTCTCGGAATCCAGGACCTGCAGGACCCGGCCCTGCAGCGTGCCGTTGGCGGCCTCGGTGATCTCGACGACGGACTTCACCTTGCCGGTCTTGTCGTCGATCGTGCGCCACTTGCCCACGGGCGAGTTCTGGGCGAACGCGCCGAACGACAGCGCGACGAGCGGCAGGGCGAGCAGCAGGGCGAAGAGCTTGGTGCGCATGGTCCCTCCAGCGGGATGCGTTAACGGGCGTCCGTACGGCATGTTTCGTACGGGGTGTTTATACCGCATCCGGCGCCGTATGGAAGGGGCGCCGGCGGTACAATGCGCGGCATGGATGAAGCCATTCAGCAGGCCCTGCCGGAGCGGATCCGGGCGGTGGCCGATCCTCGTACCGGCCTGGCGCTGTCCAGCGCCGGTGTCCGCGCCACCGTTTCCCGTGCCGGCGATGGCGTCGCCGTGTCGCTGGCCATCGGCTATCCGATGGCCACTGAAGACCTGCCGGCGCTGCGCGAGGCGGTCGCCGCCGCCATCGCGCCGCTGCCGCTCGCCGGTTTCGAGGTCGTGCCGCGCATCGCCGCGCACGCGCCACAGCCCAACGTCGCGCTGTCGCCGCGGGTGCGCAACATCATCGCCGTCGGCGCCGGCAAGGGGGGCGTCGGCAAGTCCACCGTCGCGGTGAACCTCGCGCTGGCGCTGGCCGCCGACGGCGCGCGCGTCGGCGTGCTCGACGCCGACGTCTACGGCCCGAGCGTGCCGACGATGCTCGGCCTGTCGGGCCGCCCGGACAGCCCGGACGGCAAGGCGATCGAACCGATGCGCGCGCACGGCATCGAAGCGATGTCGATCGGGCTGCTGGTCGAGCAGGACACGCCGATGATCTGGCGCGGGCCGATGGCAACTTCCGCGCTGACGCAACTGCTCGAGCAGACGCTGTGGGGCGGCGATGGCGGCCCGGCGGGCTCCGCGGGCGCGGCCGCGACCCTCGACTACCTCATCGTGGACCTGCCGCCGGGCACCGGCGACATCCAGCTCACCCTGTCGCAGAAGATCCCGGTCGCGGGCGCGGTCGTGGTCACCACGCCGCAGGACGTGGCCACGCTCGATGCGCGCAAGGCATTGCGCATGTTCGAGAAGGTGCAGGTGCCGGTGCTGGGCCTGGTCGAGAACATGGCGGTGCACACCTGCAGCCACTGCGGCCACGTCGAGCATGTGTTCGGCGAGCGCGGCGGCGCGCGCATGGCGGACCAGTACGGCGTGCCGCTGCTGGGCAGCCTGCCGCTGGAACTGGTGATCCGCGAGCAGGGCGACGCCGGCGTGCCCGTGGTCGCGGCGGCACCGGACTCGGCGCCGGCGCAGGCCTTCCGCGCCGTCGCGCGGGCGCTGGCGATGCGCCTGGCCGCGCGGCCGCGCGCGGCGATGCCGATCG
>DATJDY010000235.1:0-1661 GCA_035497155.1 Luteimonas sp. | reverse complement strand
ATCTGCCGACGACCCGCGGCTCGACGCCATCCGCAACAAGGCGACGTTCTTCGTGGCCGACAGCGTGGGATACGCGTGGTCCTCCCGCCGTGCCGGCGCGGATGGCGCGATCGCTGCCGCGCCGGCGGATGGCGGCGATCCGGTGGACCCGGCATACCCGTTCCTGCATCCGGAGCGCACGCCCGACGTGCTCGGCGATCGTTTCGCGACCACGGTGGGGTCCCCGCCGAACCTCGTCTTCATCGTCGTGGAAGGACTGGGGCGTTCGTTCTCCGGCCCGGATGCGGCGCTGGGCAGCTTCACGCCGTTCCTCGACGAACTCGCGGGGCGCAGCCTGTACTGGCGCAATTTCCTCGCGTCGCAGGGGCGCACGTTCGCGGTGTTCCCGTCGCTGTTCGGCTCGCTGCCGTTCGGCGCGCAGGGCTTTTCGGCGCTGGGCGACGCGATGCCGGCGCACGACGGCCTGCTGTCGCTGCTGGGCGGGCAGGGCTACGACACCGCGTTCTATGCGGGCTTCGATCCGGCGTTCGACAACGAAGCCACGTTCATGGCGAAGGCCGGCGTGCGCACGATCGTGGGCCCCGATGGCTTCGACCCGCGCTACCGGCGCATGCCGGGCGCATTGAGCTGGGGCTATCCGGACGACCAGCTGTTCGCGCGCTACCTGGACGCGCTCGCGGCCGCGCCGCCACGGCGGCCGTTCGTGGCGGTGCTGCAGACGATCAGCATGCACACGCCCTACGAAGTGCCCGACCAGGCACGCTGGGACGCGCGCTTCGAACGCCGCCTCGACGAGCTGAAGGTGCCGGAAGGCGCGCGCGCCGCCTACCGCCAGTACCGCGCGCAATACGCGTCGATCCTGTACACCGACGATGCGTTGCGCGTCTTCTTCGACGCGTTCTCGAAGCGCCCGGAATTCGCGCACACCGTGTTCGTGATCACCGGCGACCATCGCCTGCCGGAAATCCCGCTGGCATCGCGCATCGACCGCTACCACGTGCCGCTGATCGTGTATTCGCCGCTGCTGCGCGAGCCGGCGACGATCGGCGCGGTGTCCTCGCACTTCGACGTCGCGCCCTCGCTGCTCGCCTGGCTCGCGCACGGATACGGCATCCGCACGCCGCGGCGCGCGACGTGGATGGGCAAGGGCCTGGACATGGCGGCGGGCTTCCGCAACCTGCACGACGTGCCCCTCAAGCAGACGAAGACCGACCTGCGCGATTTCGTGTCGGGCGAGTGGTTCCTCGGCAACGGGCGACTGTACGCGCTCGAGGACAACCTCGAGATCGAGCCGGTCGATGATGCGGCGCGCCTGGCGTCCGTACGCCGGCGCTTCGATGCGTTCGTCTCGGCGAATACGGCGTTCGCGCGCGACCGCCGCCTTGCGCCGCCCGATGCGCTGCACGAGCTGGTCGCCTACGACGCGTCCGCGCGCAGGCGCTTGCCCGCGCCGCCGCCGGCGACGGTCGCGCTCGCGTTGCGCAGCGTGGAAATCCTCCCGGCCACGGCGGGACGGCCGCTGTCCGTGCGGCTCGTGTTCGCGAATGAAGGAAAGGGCCCGGCGCCATCGCCACCATTCGTGCCGCTGCTCGTCACCCTCGACGCGCAGGCGAAGGAGCTGGGCGAGAGCTACGGCAAGGCGCTGCGCCTGGCGCCGGGGG